>CALWXR010000076.1 GCA_944385535.1 uncultured Oscillospiraceae bacterium | reverse complement strand
TTTTCCCGTTGATTCTTGTAAAAAATAGTTTTTACCTTGAAAAATACGGACTGATAAGAATTAATCAGCAAGCCCTAGATATATCTGCCTTTCCGTGTCTCTATCGCAAAAGGGATAGAATACCTTTTCCCTTCCGAAGGAAAGAGGATCCGTATCAAACCACCGGTAGACCACCGCAATATCCTCTTTTGCGCCCATTGTAGCATCCGGAAAATGGGAAGTCAATTGCGGAGAACCCTGAACAGGCTTTGACTTTTTCCCTTGGATTTGTTACCATAGGATCCAAAGAAAGCGCCCTTGCCGTCAAAGAGTCCGGGCCGGGGCCTACCATAGATCATCAAATTGAGGTTCTGTTATGGCAAATGTGATAGAAATAACCAGCCTTTCCGCCCCGGAGCTGGACGTGTACGCCCGGCTGACGGAGGCCCAGCTTTTAAACCGCTTCGAACCGGCCAAGGGTCTGTTCATCGCGGAAAGCCCCAAGGTCATCCACCGGGCCCTGGACGGCGGATGCCGCCCGGTCTCCCTGCTCATGGAGCGCAAGGACATTGACGGCTCCGCCCGGGAGATCCTGGCCCGCTGCCCCCAGATCCCGGTGTACACCGCGGATGAGGAAGTTCTCTGTCAGCTTACCGGCTACCACCTGACCCGTGGGGTGCTGTGCGCCATGGGCCGCCCCCAGCCCAAGCCCATGGAAGAGATCTGCGCAGGGGCCAAGCGGATTGCCGTGCTGGAAAACATTATGAATCCCACCAACGTTGGCGCCATCTTCCGATCCGCCGCCGCCATGGGCATGGACGGGGTTCTTCTGACCCCGGGATGCAGCGATCCTCTGTACCGCCGCAGCGCCCGGGTCAGCATGGGCACCGTATTCCAGATCCCCTGGGCCTACATCCCCGCCTGGCCGGAGGAAGGCATGGGGAAGCTGAAGGAACTGGGCTTTGCCACCGCCGCCATGGCCTTAAGCGACGACTCTGTTTCCATCGACGACCCCGCCCTCATGGGACAGGAGAAGCTGGCCATCCTGCTGGGCAGCGAAGGAGACGGCCTGGCCCAAACTACCATTGCCGCCTGCGACTACACGGTGAAGATTCCCATGTACCATGGGGTGGACTCGCTGAATGTGGCGGCGGCCAGCGCCGTGGCCTTTTGGCAGCTGAGAAAAAAGGAGGAATAAAAGACATGGGTATAGAATTGCTGCAAGGCCGCCCGGAAGCCATGGACGGACGGCTGGATAAAGAACGGCGGTGCTATGATCTGCTGGATGGCCTGGGTATAGGCTATCAGCGAATTGACCATGCCCCCGCCATGACCATCCGGGACTGTGAAGAGATTGACCAGGTGCTGCAAGTTCCCATCTGCAAAAATCTGCTGCTGTGCAACCGGCAGCATACCGCCTTTTATCTGCTGGTTATGCCGGGGCAGAAGCAGCTGCATACCGGCGATTTGTCCAGGCAGATCGGCTCCTCCCGGCTGTCCTTCGCCGCCCCGGAATACATGGAACGGTTTCTGGACATCACTCCCGGCTCCTTAAGCATTCTGGGACTGATGAACGACCGGGACAACCATGTTCGGCTGCTTATGGATCCGGAGGTGTTGGACAGCCCCTATTTCTGCTGCCACCCCTGCATCAACACCTCCAGCCTCCGCTTTACCACAGAGGATTTAAAGGAAAAGCTGATCCCCGCCCTGGGCCATGCGCCCCTGATGGTGAATATGGCATGATTACAACCCCCTCGGGCGTTTTTGCCCGAGGGGGTTTATAATATAAATCAAATTTCTATGCCGCCCCAATCCCGCAGGTATTCCTCCTTGGTCATCACCGGGGTAAAGTCCGCCTTGATCTGCTTGCCAACAGCCGCGCCGTCGTAGAGCAGATCGATGCAGACCATGGTCATCACCTTGGCGGCGGCGATGTAGGCGGTCTCCTTGTCGCACAGGCAGAAGTCCTCCGTGTGGAATCCGCCGCTGGCTCCCGCGAAGAAGGCCTGGGCAGAAGGGATCAGATGGGATACGTCCCCCTGATCGGTGGAGCCGCCGCCGAAGCCCGCCCCGATCAACTCGCACTGATCCTCGCCGTACAAAGCCACGCCGTTTTCATACACCAGCTTCATCAGCGGCTCATTTAATACGGCGGGCAGATATCCGGGCAGGGGCGTTAGAATGGTTTGGGCCCCAACGGCGTCGCCGCCGCTGCGGAATGCCCGATCCACCTTCACCGCCGCGTCCAGAATGGCCGGGGTGTTGGAGCCACGGACATAGGTCTCCAGCCGCACGTCCGCGGGAACCACATTCACCAGGTCGCCGCCCTTGGTAATGATGGGATGGACCCGGATGCTGTCCTGATCCCGGAAGGTCTCCCGCTGGGCATGAACCGCCATCAGTCCCAGCATGGCGGCGTTCAGGGCGTTGATTCCTTCGTGGGGGGCCGCCCCCGCATGGGACTCTCTGCCCAGGTACTGGATCAGCCGTCCTACAAAACCGTTGCAGGAGGATCCCCCGCAAACCCGCTTACTGTTGGCTGCCATGGAGGTATGCTGCATCACGGCAATGTCGATGTTATCAAACTCTCCCCGGCAGATAAATTCCTGTTTGCCTCCCAGGAAGTGGATGATGCCCTTCTCCCGCAGACCGTTGCGGTATTCCAATTCCGCGAATTCTTCCGCAGGAACCGCCATCAGCACCACGTCCCCGTCCAGGTCGGCCATGAGATCCGCCTCTTTCAGGGCAATGGCCACACCGCACAATGCGGCCATCATGGCATTGTGGCCGCAGGCGTGGGCCGCGCCGGTCTGGGGATCCGCCCCGGGATGTCTGGGAACCAGCACCGCGTCCAGCTCTCCCATGACGGCCACACGGAGCTCGCTCTTGCGGCCCGGGCAATCCGCCACCACGCCGGTCACCGCCACCTGATCCCGGTAGTCAATGCCCAGCTGCTCCAGGAAGGCTTTGAATTTTCCCGCGGTTTTGAATTCCTTATAGCCCATTTCCGGTTCCGCGGCAATGGCGTCGCCGATCTGAAAGATCCGTTCCCGGTTCCGGTCAATGGCCGCGCAGGCGGCCTGCTTCAGTTCTTCCTTTGTTCTGCCCATGGTCTATCGCCTTTCCGTCCAATCAGCCCAGCAGCCCCTGCGAAATGGGCAGCAGCAGTTCCGAGATAAACACAGACCAGAAGAAGGTGCTGCAAATGACCACGATGCCCACGATCACAGCGCGCCAGCTCAGCTTCCGGAAGGCGCCCCAGTCACGGCCGATCACCAGGCCGGAGTAGGCCAGAATGGGGGTGACCACCGCCAGCAGCTGCACCTTCCCCACATGCTCCACCACATAGGGAGACAGCGGGTTTACAGGAATGGCCATCAATACGCCGATCAGGGAAACATAGACCATGTCCGGCATGTTTCCGGGCATGACCGCGGACAGCAGATATCCCAGCAGGGTGATGGCGTACAGGATCAGCATGCCCGGGATGGTATCCAGGGGCATAACGCTGTAGCCAACATAGTTGCCGATGGTGCCGAACACAACGGCCACCACCAGGCCGATCGCCATATTGCGGATCTGTAACGAAGTTATCTTTTTCATTGAAAATCGCTCCTTTCCATTCCCGAATCCGGTCAGTTCTTTTCGCCGCTCTTGGCGGCTGCCTTTGCCTTTTTCCGCTCTTCTCTTCCGGACTTGCTGAGGATGGGATACAGCAGCTTAAACTCCCACTCAGCCAGAGGCAGGGCAATGAAGATGGCGGCATAAATGGCAATGGCCGTGGAAATCAGGTTGGAGGCGGTGGCCATGGCGGAGATCATGTCCTCAGACTCCGGATGCATCAGGGCCAGGGTGCCGATGCCGGCGGAGGACATGGACGCGGAGCCGCAGCCGGCGGCAATGGCAATGGAGGACAGATTGAAAATGCCCATGCTGCTGCAAATGCTGGTGAGCAGGCCGATAACGATGGTGCCGAACACGGTGCCCACGATGTACATGCCCATAACGCCCCGGAACTCAGAGCCCTTGGAGCCGTAGCGGCCTTCACACACCGCGATGCCGCCCTCACGAGAGCAGCCGAAGGTCAGGCCGATGACCTCACGATCCATTCCCAGCAGCAATCCCAGAGGCAGGGCGATCAGGCAGGTCAGCGCGTCGCCGAAGTTGGAGAAAATAACAGGCAGGCTGGCTTCGGCAATGGAGTCGATGGCATTGCCGGTGTTGATGCCCAGTTTCGCCATCAGAATCAGGCAGGTCACATTCATCATAAAGCTGGCAGAGCCTTCGTGCTTCTTGTCTACCAGGGGGAATTTCTTAAATAAGTACAGGGCCGTGGTAATAACCATCGCGTACAGCAGGGGAAGCAGGGTAACGCGAATGTTTTCCGTGATATCAATGGGGATCGCGCCGATGAGCTCGCAGAGGATGCATACAAGGATGATAACGCCGTGAAATTTCCAGTCCTTCCATGGGGTAAAGGCTTCAATTGATTTGTTCTGCTCCATATAGATTCCCTCCTTATTTTTTCAGCGCCGGTCATGCGCCAAAATCATCTTTATTATCCATCACATAAGCACAAATGTCAATGATGAATTTAGCGAAATAAAGCGTTAAAGCGTCCGGGACGTTTCCTGGGGAAAAGGAACCGTTTGTTCAGGCAAATTTTTATATTGTGAACAATGTGTAAATTCCCAAAAATTCAGGTACAATTCACAAACGCGCGTTATAATGGATACCGTCAAAAAGATCCCTATGGGAAACGAAATTTTTTCGCAAGGAGCGGATACAATTTGAGCAACGAAAATCAACGGGACGACGCTTTGTTTGAGGCTTTGGGAAAGTCCAGAAAAAAACGCCGTCGCAAAATCATTCTGACCATTCTGATCATCCTGGCGGTGGTGGCGGTTGCTTTGCTGCTGGTGGTAACAAGTCTGCGGCGTCAGGTGACCGAGCAGTTTGCCGTGACGCGGGATGAGGTTCTCAGCTACGAAGCCTCCACCGGCACGCTCCATACCGTGGTTTCCGGCAGCGGCACCCTGGAATATGTGGACCAGGAATCCCTGACGGTGCCCGCGGGCGTGGAGATTGAAGAAGTGGAAGCGGAGTTCAACGATCTCGTCTCAAAAGGCGACATTCTGGCTACCGTGGATATGGCTACGGTGATGCAGGCCCTGGCCGACACCCAGACCGCCATTGAAGATCTGGACGAGCAGATCTCCGACGCGGAAGCCGACAAGGTTTCCAGCACCATTTCCGCCGGTGTCAGCGGCCGTGTCAAGTACGTCTACGCCCAAAAGGGGGACGACGTCACTGCCTGTATGGCGGAAAACGGCGCCCTGGCCCTGCTGTCACTGGACGGCTACATGGCGGTGGACATTGAGACGGAGGCCCTGACCCAGGGAGATTCGGTCACCGTGACTCTCTCGGACGGCACGGAAAAGGCGGGCTCGGTAGAAAACGTCTCCGGCGGCGTCGCCACCGTGCTGGTAAGCGACGACGGCCCGAAGTACGACGAAGCCGTTACCGTCTCTCTGGAGGACGGCACGGTTCTGGGCAGCGGGAACCTGTATATCCATTCTCCCCTGCGGGTCACCGGCTATGCCGGTACCGTCAGCTCCGTGAACGCAGTGGAAAACCGGAAGGTCTACAGCACCACCTCCCTGTTTACCCTGAAGGATACCAATTACGCCGCCAATTATGAGAGCCTGCTCCGTCAGCGCGCCGATCAGGAGGAGATCCTGTACGATCTTCTGACCATCTACCAGGACGGCGCGGTTCTGGCTCCCTATGACGGTCTGGTGTGCAGTGTGGAATACGATGAAGAGACGGTGGATACCACCACCGAAACCACCATTCTGACCCTTACCCCCAACGAAAAGGCACAGGTGACCATCACCGTCGGCGAATCCAACATTCTTTCCCTGGAGGTTGGCCAGGAGGCCAATGTCACCGTATCCTCGGTCAGCGACCAGGTGCTCACCGGAACCGTAACGGAAGTCAGCAAGACCGCCGTCACCAGCTCCGATGTGACCCTGTACTCCGCCCTGGTGGAGTTTCCCAAGGTGGAAGGCATGCTGCCGGGCATGACCGCCGATGTGGATGTGCAGATCGAAGGGGTGGAAAACGCCATTCTGGTGCCTGTGGACGCGGTGCATCAGACCAGCGCGGTCAGCTACGTGTACACCTCCTATGACGCCGAGGCCCAGCAGTTTGGCGGTATGGTGGAGGTCACCACCGGCCTGTGGGGAGACGACTTTGTGGAGATCACCTCCGGGCTGAACGCAGGCGACACGGTCTACTATACCGAGAAAGAGCAGTTCTCCTTCGGCTTTGGCAATTTCTCCGGCATGGGCGGCATGAGCGGCGGAAATATGGACTTTGGCGGCATGTCCGGCAATGGCGGCGGCTCCGGCGGCGGCCGTCCGGAGAATATGGGCCAAATGCCTGATTTTGGCGGCAGCCGGTAACAGGAGGCCCCTATGATCGAATTAAAAGACATCAGCAAAGTATATCTGGTGGGAGACGAGCGGGTCAAGGCCCTGGATCACGCCAGCCTGCACATCTATCCCCATGAGTTTGTCAGCATCATCGGCCCCTCCGGCTCCGGCAAGTCCACCCTTATGAATATCATCGGCTGCTTGGATGTGGCGGACGCGGGCACCTATCTGCTGGACGGCCTGCCCATTGAATCCTATAAGGAAAACCAGCTGGCGAAGATCCGGAATCAGAAGATCGGCTTTGTGTTTCAAAGCTTTAACCTGATCCCCAAGCTGTCCGCGGAGGAAAACGTGGAGCTGCCTCTGATCTACCAGAAGGTGCCAAAAAACGAACGCCACCGGCGAGTCAAGGAAGCGCTGGAGCGGGTGAACCTGTCCCACCGGGCCAAGCATCTGCCTACAGAGCTTTCCGGCGGTCAGCAGCAGCGGGTAGCCATTGCCCGGGCCCTGGTGACCAACCCCTCCCTGATCCTGGCCGACGAGCCTACCGGCAACCTGGACTCCAAAACCAGCCGGGAGATCATGGACATTTTCCACGAACTGCACCAGCAGGGCAATACCATCGTCCTGATTACCCATGACAACGACGTGGCCAAGCAGGCCCCCAGATCGGTGCATATTCTGGACGGACGACTGACGGAGGTGACGCTGTAATGCAAGCATTTACTATGGCCCTTCGTTCCATCAGCTCTAACAAAATGCGTTCGGTGCTGACTATGCTGGGCATCATCATCGGCGTTATGGCCCTGGTAGTTCTGGTCAGCCTGGTCAACGGCGCCGCCGGTCAGGTCACAGACACCATCTCCGACCTGGGCAACAGTCTGATCACCGCCACCATTTCCGACGATAAGGGAAGCCCCATCACCCTGGATACCATCGCCCAGTGGGAGAAGGAGGAAGCGGAACTGGGCCAGATCGCCCCCTACGCCACCGACAGCTTTATTGGCCGTCATGGCGGCGAATACGGCTCCATGACCGTTTACGGCGCTACCGGTTCCTACTATTCCCTGCAAAATCTCCAGCTCTCCATGGGCCGCTGGATCAACAGCGCCGATGTGGAAAACAACAGCTATGTGTGCGTCATCAACGAAACCGCCGCGGAGGAGCTGATCGGCTACACCGACTGCGTGGGCCAGACCCTGTCCATTAACGACGTGGAGCATACCGTCATCGGCGTATTGCAGGCAGATGAGGACTCTCTGACCAGCGTACTCACCTCCGGCACCATGATGGCCTACGTACCCTATACCACCCTGGTGCGGCTTTCCGACACCGTCACCCAGGACATCACCTCCTTCTATGTCAGCGCCGCCCAGGGCAGCACCCTGGATATTGCCGAAGCGGCCCTGGAGACATTGCTGAATGAGCGGTTTGAAGAGGACGAGGACGCCTACAGCCTTTCCTCCTCTCAGATGCTGGAAGAGGCCATGAGCACCGTTACCTCCTCCCTCTCCATTTTGCTGGGCGGCATCGCGGCAGTTTCTCTGGTGGTAGGCGGCATCGGCATTATGAACATCATGCTGGTCACGGTCACCGAGCGTACCCGGGAGATCGGCATTCGCAAAGCCATCGGCGCCAGCCGGGGCACCATTTTGACCCAGTTCTTGATGGAGGCGGTTGTGCTTTGCATGATGGGCTGCGCCCTGGGCATTTTCCTCAGCTGGGCCATTTTGCAGCTGGTCAACACCATTGTGGTCTCCACAGGCATCAGCTTCTCTCTGGACGGCGGCGTGGTAGCCATCGCGGTGGCATTCTGCTTTATTATCGGCGTGGTCTTTGGATTGTATCCTGCCAACAAAGCCGCCAAGATGAAGCCCATCGACGCACTGCACTACGGAGGATGACCGATTATGGATAAAACACGGAAGAAACTGATCAAACGCTATATCTCCTGGGGCTGTCTGGCGATCCTGGTGGCAGTCCTAGCCTTCATGCCCGTAATCGCCGCGGAGAACGCCGGAGAGGACGGCCCCGTCGCCACGGTAAAATCCGCGTCCGCAGCCTACGGAACCATAGAAAACCGGCTGGAAGGCGGCGGCGTCCTGGCAGAAGAGGACGCGCAGGAGCTCACCCTTCCCGCGGAAGTCAAGCTGACGGAGTTCCTGGTGGAAAACGGAGACGCCGTTCAGGAAGGAGACGCTCTGGCCCAGGTGGATAAGGTCAGCGTGATGACCGCCATCTCCCAGATCCAGGAAACCCTGGATTATCTGGACGAGCAGATTCAGGAGGCGGACAATCAATCCGGCTCTGACAAGATCAAGGCCCAGACCGCCGGCAGAGTAAAGATCATCTACGCCCAGCCCGGCGACCAGGTGCAGGACGTGATTCTGGAGCATGGCGCTCTGGCGGTGCTGTCCCTGGACGGCCGCATGGCGGTGGATATCCAGGCAGAGTCAAATCTGATGGTGGGCAACAGTGTGCTGGTCGCCCTGGAAAGCGGCGAGGAGGTCACCGGCCGGGTGGATTCCACCCTGGGGGATAACCTGATTATTACCATCGACGATGAAGGCTACGATGTGGATGCCCCCGTCCGGGTCAGCACCACCGACGGAGAATACCTGGGCGACGGCAAGCTGTATATCCACAATCCCTGGAACGCCACCGCCTACTACGGCACCGTTTCCAATATCTCTGTGAAAGAGAATCAGACCGTTTACGCCGGGCAAACCCTGTTGACCCTGGAGGACGCGGAGCAGTCGCCTCAGTACGCCATTCTGGTGCAGCAGCGCCGGGAATACGAGGATCTGATGCAGAAGCTGTTTCAGATGTACCTGTCCGGCGTCCTCACCGCCCCCTGTGACGGGGTGGTCTCCGGGGTGGATGAGGAAAGCGAATTCCTCCTTGCCGCCGAAGAAGGCGGATGGACCATCCAGCTGCTGGCCAATGACCCTTACAGCACCAACGAAGACTATACCGATACCATCGTCTGGATTCAGTCGATAGACGAATCCGGCATGTGGACGGTAAAATCATCCCAGGTCACCGGCGATTTTGACTACAAAAACCTGGGGCTCTCCTACGATACCGCTTCCATGACAGATGGGGGCACGATGGGGCCGGTCAGCGTTTATACCCAAGTGGACGATCCCGAATCGGAGGAAGAAGGAGAAACCATCTGGCAGGAAACCACCACCTCCGCCCAGGTGGGAGATATTCTGCTGGTAGCGCAGGGCAGCTACTCCTTTGCCCTTCGCCTGGGCTATGAGGCCATCACTCCCACAGAGCCGGATCCCACCAATCCTCCCGATCCCACGGATCCTTCCGACCCTACGAATCCTTCCGACCCCACGAGCCCGACACAGCCCTCCGGCGACGGTTCCGGGAGCATCCAATTCCCGGGAGGCATGGATATTTCCGGCATGGGCGGACTGGGAGGTCTGGGTGGCAGCAGCGCCATCACCCCCAGCTTCGAGCCCTATGATCTGACGGAATACACGGTACTTTCTGTAATCCCTCAAGATACCATGGAACTGGATATTACCGTAGACGAGCTGGACATCAGCAAGATCTCTCTGGGGCAGTCCGCCCAGATCACCGTCAACGCCCTGAGCGGCCAGGTATTCTCCGGTACGGTCACAAAAATCGGCGCTGCGGAAAACTCCGGCGGGAACAGCAAATTCACCGTATCCATCACCATGGAGCGGGGAGAGGATATGCTGGCAGGAATGAGCGCCTGCGCAAGCCTGTCCTTTGGCAGCTTGGAAAACGTCCTGACCATTCCGGCCGCCGCTCTTCAGGAGGACGGCGAGCAAATCTGCGTCTACACAGGCTATGACGAAAGCAACGATCTGCTGCTGAATCCTACGCCCGTTACCATCGGCGCCTCTGATGGGGAATCGGTGCAGATCCTCTCCGGCCTGGAAGAGGACGATATCTGCTACTACACCTACTACGACGCCCAGAAAACAGAATAAAAGGCTCCGAGGGCTGTTTCAAACCCATTGTTTTGAAGCAGCCCTCGTTCGTGATTTGTCCGGCTTGCTGGGGCCAGGCGGGGTAAGGGAAAAATGGGCGCAAAGATAGACTTATTCAGCAGACACCATATAACTTTTTGTTTACAGAACCACCGGGCATGTGGTATGATAGGAAATAGGATTACGCAGCATAGGGGTTACAGACAATGGATTATATCGTATTAGATATGGAATGGAACCAACCCTGGCCCGGCTCCCCTTCTTCCAAGAAGGTGCTTCCGGTGGACATTCGGGGAGAGATCATACAGCTGGGCGCAGTGCGGATCAGCCAGGATCAGCAGGTGCAGGACGAATTTCAGATCATGGTCAAGCCGAAGTATTACCGGCACCTGAACCGGCGGGTCAGCAAGCTCACCGGCATCAAGGAGGCCCGGCTCCGGGAAGAGGGCGTCCCCTTCCCTCAGGCCATCGAACAGTTCCGCAAGTGGTGCGGGGAGGATATCGTGATCCTCACCTGGGGCTTTGATGATATCGGCATTCTCCGGGAAAATCTGCGGCTGTTCGGCCTGAGTGAGGACTTCACCCAGCGCTGGTACAATGCCCAGATGATCTTCAACGCCCAAACCGACGGCTCCACCTCTCAGAAGGCCCTGAAGACCGCTATGGAAACATTCGGCATTGAAGCCACCCGTCCCGCCCATGACGCTTTGGGCGACGCCTATCACACCGCCCTGATCTGCGCCAGGCTGGACTTGGCGCGGGGCCAGGCGGAATATGACGCCGCCCTGAAAAGCCATGAGAACGGCTTCCACGGGGCGGAGCTACCGGGCTGCATCGACCGGAAGGTATACTACAATTACGCCGACAAGCGAGCCGCCCTGTCCGCCATGGCCGGGGAAGAGAATCTGTGCCCCATCTGCGGCGCACGGATGCTGGGCTCCCGGTGGTTTGCCCAGCCGGGACACCGGCATATGGATCTGGCCACCTGCCCCGAGCACGGAAAATTCCTGATCCGAGTACGCCTGTCCCAGCAGCAAGACGGCCTGATTCGGGTCAGCCGCCTGACCTACGAAGCCACCTCGGAAGCGGCGGAAGCCTACGCAAGGCGGGCGGAAAAAGCCGACCCGGAAGAAGGGGCCAAACCCCGCCGCCGGAGAAGAAGAAAAAGCAGCAGCACCCCCCAGCCCCAGGAGGGAGAATAAGCCCCTCCCCCGCCCTATCCTCAAATGGCGGCCCTCAAGAAGCAGCCGCCCAAAATCCCCCAAATCCCTAAAATTCAAATTTTCAAATCCTCGAAAGTTTCCGGTTGCATTTTCCTGCCGGATGATGTATAATAATCACTCAAGCGTTGTCCCAGCCGGCGCTAATATCCGGGTGTAGCCCAGTTGGTAGGGCGCCACATTTGGGAGCTGGAGCACGGGAAGTGCTGAGTCTCCGGAGAGAGCGGAAAAGCCGTTGCGGCACTAGGAGAAATTTCCATAGATAATCTGCCTTGGGCGGTAAAAAATGGAATTTGACCACATGTTTGACCACTTTGCGCAATAAGAAGAAGTAAATATCCGGGTGTGGCCCAGCTGGTAGGGCGCCTGGTTTGGGA
>CALWXR010000075.1 GCA_944385535.1 uncultured Oscillospiraceae bacterium | reverse complement strand
GAAAAGTCTTTTTTGTTGTACCAATCTCCCAGCTGAGCCCGGATCAGATGCTCTGCCTGGGAGATTGTTTCTTCTGCTTTTTCTGTATTTTTCAGCCGCCGCTCCCGGAGCCACTGGATGTATTTTCTTTGTTCCATCCCTTGTCCATTATCAGCGCCAAGGATAGCGGCATCCTCTACTGGTACGGCTTTTTCACCGCCCATTATGCGGTATAGTTCCTCCGGTGCAACATCCAGCGTCCGCAGCCGGAGAGCCTTCTTTGCTCCGGGTGGGAACAGGCTGATTGTCTTTCCCCGGAGAACAAGTCGAATGCCATGATCCTGATACAGCCTGGTTTTCAGTTCCTCCAGGGAATGACAATGGGAAGCGGCGAGAAGAAGGGTTTCTCTGAGTTTGCGATTTTTACCGGAGTAGTGTTCTTCCCGCCGCTGACGGGCAATGGCGTTGTTGTCCTTTTCCGTGAGACCATGCTGACGGGTATAATTCAGAAGTTGGATCTGGTGTATCCTCTGAAAAACGGCATCCGGCAGGCCAAAGAAAAAGCGAATGCCTGGATTCGAGAATCCCTTGTAAAAACCTAAGGAAGCTCTGATGAAATCGGCAAGAGCGGATGCCGAGAGATTTTGGCACAGCCGAACCTTCAAAAGGGGCTTTTTTACGGTCCCACTTTTAACGCCCAAAGACCGCCCTTGCGGGCGGTCTTTGGCTGGATAAGAATCTTACGCCCGGATTTCCTGGCGCATAAACTTGATGTAGGCAATGGCGAATCCCGCCATGGTCAGGGCGGCCATAACCACCAGGTGGGGCCACACCAGCAGCAGGCTCTGGCCCAGGCTCAAAGAGCTGGCCACAGCTCCTTCCAGCTGGGACATGGTCACCACGCCGATAGAGCGGACATTGGGATTTAAGATGGTGCTGGCGGCCTCGCTGAACAGGTAGTAGGGGGAGAATCGGTTCAGGGTCAGCTCCAGATTGTAGTTGTCCATCATATTATAGAAGCCCTGGATTCCGTCGGTGGGGTAGATCAGATCCGAGATGCCTGCGGCCACCAGGCTCATGAACAGGCTGAGAAACAGCCAGATGGAGATGCCGGAAATGGCGGCGGTAGCGGCATGCTTGCATACCACGGAAAAAACAATGGACAGGGCCAGCCAGAAGGATAAATACACCCAGGTCAGCAGCAGAAAGGCGATGATCCGCAGCGCTTCCTCAACGCCGGGGGCCACGCCGATGAGCACCAGGCCGGTGCCGCTGAAAAACAATCCCAGCACCGTCACCATCAGCAGCAAAACCGAGGAGCCTGCCAGGAATTTCGCGCTCACGATGCTGTCCCGATAGATGGGCTGGGAGGCCAGCCGGATCAGGGTGCCCTGGCTGCGCTCGTTGTTCACAGCGTCGAAGCCCAGGGTGATCCCCGCCAAAGGCCCCAGAAAGGCCATAAAGGTGGCGAAGGAGTAGATGGAGCTGCTGCCGGTGGTGAACAGCTTCAAAAAGATGAATTCGCTGCTTTCGGAAACCGCGTCGGAAATACTGGATACCGCCCCCATCAGGCTGGCGGCGCTGACCACCAGGAGCAAAGCGAAGATCAGATAGAACCGGCGGCTGTTTATGTGATCCGCCATCTCCTTTTTGTACAGCGCCCAAAAGCCGTAGGCTTTACTTCCCCTTTGCTCTTTGCAGCAGCTTTCGCCAAGGCGTTTCTTTCCCGTTTTCATCCACGTGGATATGGTCATGCTGTTCACCTGCCTTTTCAAAATATCTTCTGTAGATCTCGTCCAGATCCCCGCCCCGCTGCCGCAGCAGGGTGACGTCATAGCCCTTCTCCAGCAGCAGCTTCATCAGCTGCCGGTGGATGTCCTTCCGGGATTCTATGTGCATCAGTCCGTCGGCGTCCCAGGTCAGGGACGTGACCTCTTTTTGGGCCCGGATCAGGTCGTGAAGCTCCGGCGTCAGGGGCTGGGCCATCACATCCAGAATGGAGAGTCCCTCGTTTTGCAGCTGCTTGCCCAGCTCACTTATAGGGCCGCAGGCAATCAGCTTGCCCTGGACGAAGATCCCCACCCGGTCAGATAAGTCGCTTTTGGCGGTGAGCAGCAGAATGGGCAGATCGCTGCCCCCGGAGCGCAGACTTTTCACAATCTCAAAGCCGTTGATATAGGGCAGCATCACATCCAGGATCAGCAGATCAAATCGTCCCGACTCCGCCAGCTCCAGGCCGGTCCTTCCCTCGTAGGCCACCTGGGTTTCATAGCGGTTAGAGCGCATCAGGGCGGCGATGGAGTCCGCCAGGGTTTTTTCATCTTCCACGATCAGTATTTTCATAAGGGCCTCCGAAAGGGTGTTTTCTTATAGCATAAACCCGCAAGCTAAAAGAGCGCTGAAAAAAATAAAAAGTTTACAAATAGAAGCGCCCGCCCAGGTTTTTCCTGAGCGGGCATAAAATTTACGGTTCGCCGGTGAATTCCATATTGGGCCAGCGGCGGGCCATCCATGCATCATCGTAGGTTTCGTCGAAGAAGGTTTCAAACGCGTTGTCTGCCACCGGGTCGGTCTGCCGGGCGGTGCAGCGGATCATGGCCCCGGCGGTGAGCAGGCCGTTGCACAGCATCACCAGCGCCACCACCCAGGTGGTTACCTTGCCCACCAGGGCGGGCAGCTTCTCAATGGCCTTGGACATGGGCGGATACAGTATTTTGGTCCAGAATACCGCCAGCAGTCCCCAGAAAATGCAGTACATCACGTTGGTGCGGCCGCCGATGTTCAGGGGCATTTCGCTGTAGTCCCAGAATACGGTGCCGAAGATCAGTTCTGTAAACACGCTGCAAAGGTACTCGTACACGCCGCCGATGACGAAGCCCGCCAGGAATACATACCGATCCGCCTTCCCGGCCAGAGGCTGCAATGACACGGTGAGCACCACCGCTCCAAAGCCCCATACAAAGCTGAAGGGCCCGTACAGCACGCTGGAACGGCTCATCCAGTAGCCGTCCAGCAGGCGGCAGTAGCACATTTCGATCAGCGCCCCCAGGAAGGAGGAAATGAGAAACACCCACACCAGCTTATCGAAGCAAATTCCCCGGGCGAAAATATATTTGCTGGAGGGGGCGGAAAAGGTCTCGTTTTCAATGCCCGGGTAGGCCTTTTGCAGACGCCGCCAAATCCAGGCGATGATCCGGTCTGCCAGACGCCGGGTATTCTCCTGGCGGATCTGGCTGGGCTTCGTGGCGGTCTTGGTTCGCAGGGCCACAAGCACACTGGCAAAGTCCACCGCCACCAGCGCCCCCGTGGCGATCACCGCCGTCCTGACCAGCCATTGGGGCATCAGCTCCACAAGGCCGAAGAGCATGGGATGAATCACCAGATACCCCACAAGAAATACAAAAGCAACGGCAGCATTCAGCAAGGCGCTCCATTTCCCCTTGGCCCGGGGCACGGCGGCTTTCCGGCTGACCCCCTGAACAAACTGATCCGACAGGCTTTTCACCAGAAACCATACAATCAGAATTACCAGGTATTGCAGTATCAGATTGTGGTTCAGGGTAGGCAGCACCGGCAGGAGCATTGCCGCGGTAATGCCGTAGGGCAGAGTCAGGGGCAGATTCAGAAAGCCCCGGTTGATAAATTTCCTGTGCCAAAGGGCGTCTACGCACACTTCCACTCCCCAGCCCAGGAAGGAATACAGCAGCAGATACAGCAGCAAATCGAAGGCGGTGTAAGTAATGTTCATTTATCTCTCTCCTGAAAACCCATTTTTCAGGGTTATTTTATCACAATCACTCTGAAAATCAACCGGATGCTAAAATGTTTTCACATTGGAAACACAACCGAAACACTTTGCTTACATTTTCTCCGTTTTCGGAGACGGCGGCGCCGGGCAAAAATTTGACGGCAATTTGGCGTGGAGTTTACAGAAGGAATGTTTTGCATTTTACACAGAATGAATATACTGAGCTTGTACACAAAACTAAAAACTACGGAGGAATCCAAATGAAAAGAATGCTTGCTTTCCTGTTGGCCGCCGCTTTGATGCTGACCGCATTCACCGGCTGCGGCGCCAATGAAGCGCCTGCTCCCCAGCAGACCACCCCTGCCACCGTGGCCGTCACCGAAGCCCCGGTAATCGAAACGAATGAGGAAGTCACGCCCAAGTATGTGTTCCTGTTCATCGGCGACGGCATGAGCTACCCCCAGATTCAGTCCACCGCCGACTACCTGGGCGCTCTGCAGGACGAGGACTACTTCCTGGCCCAGCCCAGCCTGGACGATAACCAGGGAGCCATCCTGGACGGCCCGGAGTACTTAAACTTCATGAACTTTGAAGCCGTCGGCACCGCCGTGACCTACGACTCCAACTCCTTCGCCCCGGACTCCGCCTCCACCGCCACCTCCATCTCCACCGGCTATAAGACCTACTCCGGCACCATCAACATGGACGAGACCGGCTCGGTTTCCTATGAAACCATCACCGAAAAGGTTCATGACCAGCTGGGCATGAAGGTGGGCGTCATCTCTTCCGTGAACCTGAACCACGCTA
Organism: uncultured Oscillospiraceae bacterium; assembly: GCA_944385535.1. Classification (GTDB taxonomy): domain Bacteria; phylum Bacillota; class Clostridia; order Oscillospirales; family Oscillospiraceae; genus Faecousia. Next base: position 7,511 of record CALWXR010000075.1, on the reverse strand, counting down.
CCCCCGCCGCCTTCTACGCCCATCAGGCAAGCCGCTCCAGCTATTATGACATCGGCCTGGAGCTGATTGATTCCGGCTTTGAGTACTTCGCCGGCGGCGGACTGCTGAAGCCCGACGGCCACGACGCGGAGAATCCCAGCGAAAACCTGTACGACCTGGCGACCCAGGCGGGCTACAAGGTCACCATGACCCAGGAAGAGGCCCAGGCGGTCACCGCCGCCGACGGCAAGGTGATTCTCATTGATGAGCATCTGGCGGACGGCAGCGCCATGGCCTACGAGCTGGACCGTACCGAGGATATGTGGGCTCTGGCGGACTATGTTGAAAAGGGCATCGAAGTGCTGGACAACGAAAACGGCTTCTTCATGATGTGCGAGGGCGGCAAGATCGACTGGGCCTGCCACGCCAACGACGCCGCTTCCACCATCCACGATACCATGGCCCTGGCGGACGCGGTGCAGGTGGCCATCGACTTTGCCCAGGAGCATCCGGAGGAGACCCTGATTCTGGTCACCGGCGACCATGAAACCGGCGGTCTGACCATTGGTTTCGCGGGCACCGACTACGACACCTACCTGACCCTGCTGGAAAGCCAGAAGATCTCCTTTGCCAAGTTTGACTCCGACTATGTTTCCGCCTACAAGGAAAACAAGACCTCCTTCGCGGATGTGCTGAAGGATGTGGAAGCGCTCTTCGGCCTGAAAACCCAGGGCGAAGAGGATGACAAGCTGGTGCTCACCGCCTACGAGCAGAGCCAGCTGAAGACCGCTTATGAAAAGAGCGTCAACGGAACTGAAACCGGCGAGGACGCCCAGAAGGAGTACGTGATGTACGGCACCTATGAGCCGCTGACCGTCACCATCACCCACATTCTCAACAACAAGTCCGGCGTATCCTTCACCTCCTACAGCCACACCGGTCTGCCGGTGGCGGTGCTGGCCAAGGGAGCCGGCTCGGAGAGCTTCGACGGTTACTACGACAATACAGAGATTTACAATAAGCTGGCGGCTTTGCTGAATGTACAGTAAGCCTTCCGGCATAACAGGGCCACCCCCGGAAGCTCCGGGGGTGGTCTGAATGCGTCTTGATGTTAAGGAGATCCAAATGAAACTGTGCTTTTCCAAAGAAAAACTCCGCTATCATGCCCCGGTGCTGGTATCACTGCTGCTGGTGGCGATCCTGATCGGGATCCCCACCGGCTATGAGGACGCGGTGCAGTACCAGTCCGCAGAACGCTGCGTGGCGGAGATCACCGCTGTGGACAACTCTTCTATTGTGGATACGGGCCTGGTTCGCTCCGGGGAGCAGCGATGCGGCCTGGTGTTCACCACCGGAATATATAAGGGACGGGAGGCGGAAGGCGTAAATCTGCTGCAAGGCTCCTTAGAGCAGGATAAGCTGTTCGCGGTGGGGGATAAAGCCCTGGTGGTGGTAAGCCAAAAGGACGGACAGATCACCAATGTTACGATGATCGACCACTACCGCATTCAATGGGAAGTCCTGCTGGGGCTTTTGTTTGTAATGCTGCTGGTGCTGTTTGCCGGGCGCACCGGACTGCGGGCCATCCTCTCCTTTGTTTTGATGCTGCTGGCCATGTGGAAGCTGCTGGTGCCCCTGTATTTGAAGGGCTGCTCGCCCATCTGGGTGGGCCTGGGCGCCACGCTGCTTCTGACGGTGCTGATTATCGCCTTGGTCTATGGCTTTGACCGGCGGTGGGCGGCGGCGTCCTCCGGCTCCTTTTTGGGGATCCTGGTCACCTGCGTCATGGGCATTGTGTTTACCGACCTGTTTCAGATTCATGGGGCGGTAATGGCCTATTCCGAAAGCCTGCTGTATGCCGGGTATCAGGATCTGAACCTGACCCAGGTGTTTATGTCCTCCATTTTCCTGGGCTCCGCCGGGGCCATGATGGATCTGTCGGTGGACATCACCTCGGCGGTCCATGAAGTGGTGTGCAAGCGGCCGGATATCTCCCCCTGGGAGGCGGTGAAATCCGGCATGAATGTGGGTCGGGCGGCCATGGGCACCATGACCACCACGCTGCTGTTTGCCTACTCCGGAGGCTACATCGCTCTTTTGATGGTATTTATGGCCCAGGGCACCCCGCTGACCCATATTGTAAACTATAAATATGTGGCGGCGGAGCTGCTGGAAACGGTGGTGGGCTCCTTCGGCCTGGTGACCGTAGCCCCCTTCACCGCCCTGTGCGCCGGATGGATGCTGGCGAGGCGGGAGGTTAGGGCGAAAAACTAAGTGCGTGGATTCCTCGATTCCGCTTCGCTCGAGATGACAATTTTTTCTGCGCAGGAACCATTTGTGTGCCTACTTGTGGTAAGTGCGTGGATCTCTCGACTTCGCTCGAGATGACGTGTTTTTTCTGCGGTGGAACCAATTCCGTGCCTGCTTATCGTAACTGCGAAGATCCCTCGACTCCGCTTTGCTTCGCTCGGGATGACAGACTTTTTTCTGCGGCAAAACCAAGGATCTTCCCGGGTGTACCGGGCTGTGGGTTAGCTTCGCCGCACCCAACTGCTGTCATCTTGAGCGCAGCCGAGAGATCCACGCACTCCCGGGCGGAGAAGTGTCCGTTGGTTCCCTCGTACCCAACTCCTGTCATCTCGAGCGCAGTCGAGAGATCCTGGCACTTACGGGCCCTGAAATGTCCGTTGGTTCCGCCGGAGGAACCGTTTGGGTGCCTACTGACGGTAAGTGCGTGGATCCCTCGACTTCGCATTGCTTCGCTCGGGATGACAAATCGTTTTTTGCGGCAAAACCAACGCCTTGCCTGAGTATACCGGGCTGTGGGTTAGCTTCGCCGCACCCAACTGCTGTCATCTCGAGCGCAGCCGAGAGATCCACGCACTCCCGGGCGGAGAAGTGTTCGTTGAACGGCATGCAGAAAAAACCATGCGGGAGCGGGCGTTTGAGGGAAAATTTCTCTATATCCGCGCTCTGTAAAAGCCAGTTCACGGAATTTTTATAGAATCTTCTCCATTGGCCCGTTTTTCTATGATATCATAAGATTATTATGATATAATGGGAAGGAGTGTTGGCCTATGCAGCAACAGAAAAAACAGGTACCCTTGGTGGAAAGCCGTCTGCGACACAGCATTTTGGAAATGCCCAAGGAGATCCGCCAATGCAGCGGAATCGTCATATACGGCCGTCGGATCAAAAGTTTGGTGTTTACCACGGATCTTGCCATTATCAAAAACTGCGACGCGGACGCGGTATTTGCGGTCTACCCCTTCACACCCCAGCAATCCATCAGCGACGCCATTATCAAGGCGTCCTACATTCCGGTGTTCTGCGGAGTAGGCGGCGGGACAACCCGGGGCCTGCGCACCGTATCTCTGGCCAAGGACGCGGAAAGCCAGGGGGCCATGGGGGTGATTCTGAACGCTCCCATTGACAATCTGAACTTGCTGGCGGTTTCCCGGGCGGTGGACATTCCGGTAATCATCACCGTGGTGGACGAGAAAACGGACATTGCCGGCCGTCTGGAGGCGGGCGCCTCGATCTTGAATGTGGCGGCGGCCTACAAAACCCCGGAGTTGGTACGCTCCATCCGGGAAAAATTCCCGGAGGTGCCCATCATCGCCACGGGCGGCAACAAGCCGGATACCATCCTGGCCACCATCGAGGCCGGGGCCAACGCCATTACCCATACGCCCCCTTCCACCCAGGAGCTGTTCAAAACCATGATGGCAAAGTACCGGGAGCTGTGATTTGCTCCCAAAGGTTTTGCGATAAGATTCCCAAGGAACCTCTGATGGGGATAGGATACAGAATAAGAGGCACTTGCGCTTTTCTGCAAATGCCTCTTATTTTTTATGGATTCCCCTGTTACTTGTCCAAAGCGATCTGCTCCGGGGTGATGGGCAGCTCCCGGTGCCAGACGCCGGTGGCCCGGTAGATGGCGTGGGCGATGGCCGGGGCCGGGGTGTTGATGACGATTTCCCCGATGGACTTGGCGCCGAAGGGGCCGGTGGGCTCGTAGCTCTGTTCGAACTCCACGTGGAGCCTGCCCATATCCAGCCGGGTGGGGATCTTATACTGCATGAAGGAGGACTCCATGGGCTTTCCCCGGTGGTCGTAGGTCACATTCTCCATCAGGCTGTGGCCGATGCCCTGGACGATGCCCCCCTCCGTCTGGATTCGGGCCAGGGCGGGGTTCACGGGAATGCCGCAGTCTACCACCGCCATGTAGTCCAGGACGGTCACCTGGCCGGTGAGCTTGTCCAGCTCGATCTCCACCATGCCCACCATGTAGGGCGGGGGCGAGACGGGAGAGGTGTGGGTGGCGGTGACTTCCACGGCGGTGTCGTTAAACAGCTGGGCCTTGTAGGAGATGTCCTTCAGGGACACCGCCTGGTCCGTGTTCACCCGGCGGACCTGCTTGCTTTCAAATACCACTTCCTCCACGCCGCAGCCCAGCATTCCGGCGGCGATGGTACAGATCTGTTTTTTCAAATGGGCGCAGGCCTTTTCCACCGCCTTGCCGGTGACGTAGGTGGTGGAGGAGGCGTAGGAGCCGGAGTCGTAGGGGGAAACGTCCGTGTCCGCCCCGAATACCGCCACATCCTCCAACGGGCAGTCCATGCACTCGGCCACCATCTGAGAAAGGATGGTGTCACAGCCGGTGCCCATGTCCGCCGCGCCGATGATTAAATTGTAGGTGCCGTCGTCGCTGAGCTTGACCGTGGCGGAGCCTACGTCCACAGCGGAAATGCAGGAGCCCTGCATGGCCATGGCAACCCCGGCGCAGCGAACCTTTCCGTCGCCCATGTCCCGGACGGGATACTTTTCCTCCCAGCGGAACATGTCCCGGCAGTGGGCCATGCACCGGTCCAGGGCGCAGGCGTCCGCCCGCTCCCCGTAGTAGGCGTGCATGACCATGCCCTCTCTCACCATATTCTGATCCCGCAGAACCGTGGGATCCATTCCCAGAGTTTCCGCCAGCTCGTTAACCGTGGTTTCCAGAGCGAATATGCCCTGGGTGGCGCCGTAGCCCCGGTAGGCGCCCGCTGCCTGATGATTGGTGTACACCACATCGTAGGAGAACCGGTGGGCTTCCAGACTGCCGGTGTACAAGGGGATGGATTTATGCCCTGTCAGCCCCACGGTGGTGGGGCCGTGCTCGCCGTAAGCGCCGGTGTTGGACAGGGTGTAAAGATCCAGGGCCCGGATCTTTCCGTTTTTGTCCGCCCCAAGCCGAACCCGGATCTGCATCTCATGCCGGGGAGAGCCGGCGATCTGGGCTTCCTCCCGGGAGTAGATCAGCCGGGCGGCCCGGCCGGTTTTCATGGTGACAAAGGCGGGGTAGACCTCGCACACCGCCGTCTGCTTAGCCCCGAAGCCGCCGCCAATCCGGGGCTTTTCCACCCGGATCCGGCTCTTGGGAATTCCCAATGCCCGGGACAGGATCCGGCGGCAGTGGAACACGATCTGGGTGGAGGAGATCACATGGAGCCGTCCGTACCGATCCAGCTCCGTGTAGGTGCGGAAGGTCTCCATCATGGCCTGGTTGAAGGCCTTGGTGTGGTAGGTTCGCTCCAGTACAATGTCACAGCTTTCCATGACCGCGTCCACATCCCCGTGCTCGTCCAGGCCGCTGGCCACCAGGTTCCGCTTGGGATCCCCGCCCACGTCGCAGGGGGGATACCAGTCCTCCTCCGGGTGAACCAGCACCGGGTTATCCAGGGCGGTGCGGAAGTCCAGCACCGGCTCCAGTACCTCATAGTCTACTTTGATCAGCTTCAGGGCCTTGTCCGCCGCCTTTTCCGTCTCCGCGGCCACAATGGCCACCACGTCCCCGGCGAAGCGCACATGCCGGTCGATAATCAGCCGGTCATAGGGCGACGGTTCCGGATAGGTCTGTCCGGCGATGGCGAACCGGGTCCGGGGCACATCCTCCCAGGTGTAGATATCCACCACGTCCGGCACCTTTTTGGCGATGTCCGTGCGGATATTCTTCACTATGGCGTTGGCGTGGGGACTGCGCAGGAGCTTTACCACCAGGGCATTGTCCGGGGTAATATCCTGGGTGTAGACGCTTTTGCCCAGAAGCAGCTGCATGGCGTCCACTTTTCGGTGGGTTCTGCCCACCACCCGATAGCTTCTTTCTTCCATAGGGGCCTCCTTACGTTTCGCGGCTTTCTAAGTACGCCAGAATACCCCGCAGCTGGCCGCCATAGCCGGAGCAGCGGCACAGGTTCCCCGCCAGAAAGGCGCGAATTTCCTCGTCGGTGGGGTCGGGGTTTTCCCGCAATAGGGCGATGGTGTTCATCACAAACCCGGGGTTGCAGAAGCCGCACTGATCCGCCCCCTGGTCGGCGATGAAGCCCACAAATTCAGAAGCCTCCTCCTGCAGTCCCTCCAGGGTCTGCACGCTGTGGCCCGCCGCCCGGGCGGCCAGGGTGGAGCAGGAGAGAATGGGCGTTCCGTCCATGAGCACGGTGCACAGGCCGCAGTTGGCGGTTTCACAGCCCCGCTTGACGCTGTGACAGCCCTGCTCCCGGAGAAAGTCAATGAGCAGGGTGCCCGGTTCAATATAGCCGGTGATGTTCCGGCCGTTCAGCTTCAGCTTAATTTCCATGGCTTAGACCTCCCAGTTCCAGGATGCCCCGGCGGGTAAGTACCTGGGCCAAGTGGGTGCGGTAGGCGGCGCTGCCGCGCATATTGCTGCCGGTGGGCGCTTGGTCTGCCACCCAGGCGGCAAATTCGGCGGCGGTTTCTTCCGTAACGCCCCGGGCCAGGATCCCTGCTTCGTCCCGGTAGACCAGAGCCCGGTTGGGGCGGGCGCCGATCACTGCCCGGTACTGCCCATCCACCTGGGACAGGGCGCAGGTGAGTACGGGAAAGTCCGTGCGCTGGATCCGCATGGCCTTGTAGACAAAGACGCCGGGGGTTTTCTTTACCACCAGGCGCACCAGGATATCCCGGTCTTTCTTCCGGGCGGCGAATTCCTCCAGGGGAACCAGTCCGCCCTTGTACAGCTCCACCCAGGTGTCCATAGCCAGAAACTGGGTGAGCACATCGGAAAAGCCGAACCGGCCCCAGATGCTGCCGCCAACGGTAGCCAGGTTCCGGAACTGGACGCCCACAATGTCTTTTACCGCGGCGGCCACGGCCCCCTGGGTGTAGGCGTTCAGCCCCGGGTGCCGCTCCAACTGCCGCAGGGTGACCATGGCCCCGATGGAAAAGGCTTTTTCCGTTTCTTCAATGGTATCCAGACCCAGATCCTGTAAATCAATGGCGGTGGACACGGTACCCCGGCCCATTTTCAGCCAGAGCATGCCTCCCAGGATCCGGCTCCGGCGGTTCTGGTTCAGCTGGTAGGCCTGCTCCAGACTTTCCGCCCGGACGTAAGATTGTATGTTCAGCATGTTGTTTCTCCTTTTGGGAAAATGTCAAACTTTCTCATATATTATTATATGCTTATCTGGTTAACTCAGCTTCCGCAAAAAACCAGGTTTTCTATCAGAAAGTATGATGCAAATGGGGGAAAG
>CALWXR010000074.1 GCA_944385535.1 uncultured Oscillospiraceae bacterium | reverse complement strand
GGGGAACTATATTCTACCATAAGGAATCACTGTGGATCCTCTTTTTTTAGTTGTCCAACTTCATTTTACAATCGGCCTACATATTTCAGGGTACCCCCTTTCACAGTTGCTAACAACAAAAATACGATGTGTTTCGGCAAGCTTCTGAATGGTTTTCTTAACCCCTTCATATCCAACTTCGCATTTATGCTTTGACAGATAGCAATACTCCGTTTCCGTGCAGCGGTCCATGATCGCGTATCGTTCCTTTTGTGAGGAAATATCGGAGAAAAGAACGTCCGCAATCTCATTGGCTGTTTTTCCCATCAGCGTTGCGACATCCGATTCTGTGAGACAGTATTGCGGGATGCCTTCCGAAACAAACATCTGGTTCCATGCCTCTGCCTTCAAGGACAGCGCATTCCACAGTGTACCGTCAACATCAAAAATCAAGCTCTCATAATTCATAGGAATTCCCTTTATTCAATCCTGTTATTTCAAAACCCAGCATTATAATATATCAGGTTTTTTTCTTTGTCAAGCTGTTGATTCAATATATTTTTTGATTTTTAACTTTTGAATATAAAATTTGCCCCCGCCCATTGGGACGCTCATAAATTCTATTGCCAAATATTCATGTAAAATGGGCAGATGTTGATAATCTGCATATCGGTTTGTTACGCAGGCAGCATCCTCAAGAGCTTGTCCTCCCTTGAAATTACAACTTTACCACCCGGGAAACGCAATTCTTTCTTCGGTTCCGGTCAAATTTCCCACTTCCTTCGGAAGTCCATAAGATCTTTCCTTTTGCTTCAGCATTTATTCATAATGTGTGCCACCAGCCGCAGATTTCTCTCTATGAGGATGTTTCTGGCCTCCAGATCTCCCTGGTTTGCCAGCTCCAGATAGTATCGTTCCTCTTCCTCCGTCAGGGGCCGGGGAAAGCTTCCCGAGGACAGCTGCAGAGAATACAGCAGCGAGCTTAACATCAGCCACGCTGAAAGCAGCATGGGCCTCACCTCCTAAGCTACTGTATTCTGCTCTGCTCGTCCTTTTTCTGAAAATCTTTAAGCCCGGCAACCCCATTGCCATTTCCTTCAGTATCCCTTATAATAGAACTGTCCAGGTCCCCGGCCTGGCTCAGAACCCCCAAAGAAGGAACCGGCATATGAGCTTTTATTTCTCCGGAACCGGAAATCCCAAGTGGGCGGCGCGGATCCCGGCCCTTACAGAAGGGGAAGCCCTTGACCTGACCGCTCTAACCTAATTTTCGGAAATCCAAATGCTTTCAATGCCTGCGCTGCATCCACGCCTGTCCCCAGCAGGCCATAGAGCGCGGCACTCAAACCAAAGGCCGGGGCAGATATAACCTGGCCCATTACCTTCCATAATTCCTGAAAAAAGAAGCAAAGGAGCATACCCATATGAAATACGATTTTACATCCATCCTGGACCGGAAAGGAAAAGACGCCATCGCCTTAGACATGGTAGGCGCTCCCGGCAGTCCCTACCCCGCCCCCAGGGAGGGCTTTGACGTGATCCCCATGTGGGTGGCGGACATGAATTTCCCCGTCTGCCCCACCATCCAGGAGGAAATGATCGCCCGGGCCCAGCATCCCACCTTCGGCTATTTTCTGCCCACCCAGGAATATTTCCAGTCCATCATCCGCTGGCAGGAGGCCCATAACGGCGTCACCGGCCTGACAAAAGCACACATCGGCTATGAAAACGGCGTGCTGGGAGGCGTGGTTTCCGCCTTGAATGTGCTGTGCTCCAAGGGTGATAACGTGCTGCTCCATTCCCCCACCTATGTGGGCTTTACCGGCAGCCTGAAAAACAACGGCTACAACATCGTCCACTCCCCTCTGAAGCGGGATGAAGAAGGCGTCTGGCGGATGGACTTTGGGGATATGGAACAGAAAATTGTGGAAAACAAGATCCACGCCGCCATCTTCTGCTCCCCTCACAATCCCTGCGGCCGGGTCTGGGAGCGCTGGGAAGTGGAGCAGGCCATGGAGCTGTACCGCAAGCATGATGTGATGGTGATCTCCGACGAGATCTGGTCCGACATCATCCTCCCCGGGTACAAGCATATCCCCACCCAGTCCGTCAGCCAGGATGCCAGAGAACGGACCATCGCGCTCTACGCCCCCTCCAAGACCTTCAATCTGGCGGGCCTGGTGGGCAGCTACCATATTATTTACAATAAGCGTCTGAAAGACCGCTGCGATAAGGAAGGCTCCCTAAGCCACTACAACTCCATGAACGTCATGTCCATGCACGCCCTCATCGGCGCCTACAAGCCCGAGGGCTATGAATGGACCAAAGAACTGTGTCAGACCATCGCCGGAAATGTGGACTTCGCCTGTAACTATATCCGCCAGCGCTTTGCGGGCGTCACAGTCAGCCGCCCCCAGGGCACCTATGTGCTCTTTATCGACTGCGCCCAATGGCTGTCCTCCCACGGAAAAACCATGGACGAATTGCTGAAAGCCGGTTGGGACGCAGGGGTCATCTGGCAGGACGGCCGGGCCTTCCACGGCCAGACCCACATTCGGATGAATCTGGCCCTGCCCCTGAGCCGGGTGGAGGAGGCCTTCCGCCGTCTGGATTCCTATGTTTTCAACCCCTGATACCAATCCGCAATCAGAATCCCTCATGTTGATTCCCGCGGACGGGGCAAATCCATGATCTCTTTCTCATATGCCCATTCCCTTCCCGGCGCCGGGTTTACATGGATTTTACAAAGCCGCGCTTGTAAATTTTGCGGAAGGGGCGTAGTATTATGGTAGAGAGATTCTGTAATTTGGGAGGATACATCATGATCTACTGCGTAGAAGATGACGACAGCATTCGGGAACTGATGCTGTACGCTTTGCGGGCCTCCGGATTTGAGGCGGAAGGCTTTGGCGACAGTACCGGACTGTTTGACGCCCTGTCCCGCAAAGAGCCCCAGTTGATTCTGTTGGATATTATGCTGCCCGGCATGGACGGCATTGAGGTTTTGAAGGCCCTTAGGAGCAATCCCGCCACCGCCCGTATCCCCGTAATCATGGCTTCCGCCAAGGGCACAGAATATGACAAGGTGGTGGGTCTGGATCTGGGGGCGGACGATTATCTGGCAAAGCCCTTCGGCATGATGGAAATGGTCTCCCGGATCCGGGCGGTCCTTCGCCGGGCCTCCCCTGCCGTCTCCCCCAAGCAGCTGCAGCTGGGGGATCTGAAAGTGGATCCTCTGGCCCATACGGTATACGCCGGGGATACCCGGGTGGAGCTGACATTGAAGGAATTTGAGCTGCTGAAGCTCTTTATGGAGCATCCGGGCCGGGTGTTCTCCCGGGATCAGCTGTTGGAGCGGATCTGGAGCACCGACTATGTAGGCGAAACCCGAACCGTGGATGTACATATCGGCACCCTGCGCACCAAGCTGGGCAGCTGCGGCGAATACATCCGCACCGTCCGGGGCGTGGGCTACCGGATGGAGGAAAAGGCATGACCAAACGGATCTTCCACTCCATCTTTCTGGTGGCCCTGGCGGTGCTTTTCGCGTCGATGGTGCTGATCATGGGGGCGGTGTACAACTATTTCACCGCAACGCAGTTTCAGCAGCTTCAAACCCAGACCACCCTGGCCGCCCAGGCTGTAAGCAACGAGGGGCTTGCCTACTTTGAAAGTCTGGAAGATCCTGAGGACTGCCGCATCACCTGGATCGCCGCCGACGGCACGGTGCTCTATGACAACCGCACAGATTCCGACGCCATGGAAAATCACCTGGCCAGAGAGGAAATCCAGGACGCCCTGGCCGGCGGATACGGAAAAAGCGCCCGCTATTCCGACACCCTTATGGATCGCTACCTCTATACCGCCCAGCGCTTAAGCGACGGCACTGTGCTGCGGCTGTCCACCTCCCAAACCTCCGTGCTGCATCTGATGGTGGAGATGTTCCAGCCGATCCTGGCCGTGATTCTCATTGCCGTGGTGCTTTCCCTGTGGCTTTCCAGCCGGGTGGCCAAGGGCATCGTCAAGCCTTTGAATGAATTGAACCTGGACGATCCCCTTTCCAACCGGGAATATGAAGAGATCACCCCCCTGCTCCAGCGGCTGGACTCCCAGCAGCAGCAGCTGAAAAGCCAGGAAAAGGCCATGTACCAAAAGCAGAAGGAATTCAACACCGTCACCCGGGCTTTGAACGAAGGTCTGGTGCTGGTGAGCAGCGGCGGCGTGATTCTGAGCATCAATCCCGCCGCCGCCAAGCTGCTGGATGTGACCCCCAACTGCGCCGGGGCGGACTTTTCCGTTGCCAACCGGAACCGGGACATCGCCGCGCTGGTGAATACCGCCCTGACCGGAGAAAAAGCGGAGAGAACCCTCTCTCTCTCTTTCGGAGAATACCAGGTCACCGCCAGCCCGGTAAAATCCAAGGGCCATGTGCTGGGCGTGGTGCTGCTGCTGTTTGACGTGACCCAGAAGCTCCGCGCCGAGCAGCTTCGCCGGGAATTTACCGCCAACGTTTCCCATGAATTGAAAACCCCTCTGCACGCCATTTCCGGCTATGCGGAGCTGCTGAAATCCGGCATGGTTCCCCAGGAGGACACCCGGCATTTCGCTGAAAAGATTTACGCCGAAGCGCACCGGATGATTCAGCTGGTGGAGGATACCCTCCGCCTGTCCCGGCTGGACGAAGGCGCGGCGGACATGCAGTGGGCTCCCATCGACCTGTACGCCGCCGCCCAAGCCACGGTCAAGGAGCTGACCGCTCCCGCGGAGCTGGAAAGCGTTTCCCTGAAGCTGGAGGGAAGTTCCACAGTAATCCACGGCATCAGCCAGCTGGTATCCTCCATCCTGTTCAATCTGGTGGACAACGCCGTTAAGTACAATAAGCACGGCGGGCTTGTGCTGATCCGGGTAGGCAGCGAACATGGCCGGGCGATTCTGTCCGTCTCCGACACCGGCATCGGCATTCCGGAGGATCATCTTCCCAGGATTTTCGAGCGATTCTACCGGGTGGACAAGAGCCACTCCAAGGAGGTTGGCGGCACCGGTTTAGGGCTGTCCATCGTCAAGCATGCCGTCCTGATTTTAGGCGGAAGCATTGAAGTGGACAGCACCCCGGGCAAGGGCACCATCATGACCGTATACTTTCCCCTTTCCCAGACATAAAGCTCCGCTTCCGCGCCGTGTCCATGGAGACGCGGCGCTCAGAGTGTGGAAAAAGCTTCTGGCGCTTACAGCCCCCAAAGTGTAAAGGGAGCTGTCGCAGCGAAGCCGTGACTGAGGGATTGTGCGGTACAATGTACGAGTTCGCCCGCACTCCGGCAAAGAGGGAACATTTTGCCGCATCAATCCCTCCGAGCAGGCTTCGCCTGCCCACCTCCCTTTGCACTTCGGAGGCTTTGCTGCGGTGCTTGTTTATAAACTTCTACGCAGAAACTTACTTGTTCGACAGCCTGCGCGCCGTGTCCATGGAGACGCGGCGCTTTCCTTTTATCGACCGGCTTTACAAGAATTTTACATTCCCATGATAATGGATTTGATGTTTTCTTGATAAAATTGATTCATCCAATTAAAATGGGAGAAAGGTAGATACCATGGATATTTTTGACGTATTGACACTGATCGGCGGGCTTTGCCTGTTCCTGTTTGGCATGAACCTGATGGGTGAGGCTCTGGAGCGCCGGGCGGGCAGTTCTCTGCGGATGCTGCTGGGCAAACTCACCTCCAACCGGATGCTGGGCTTTTTAACCGGTCTGGCGGTTACCGCCGTGATCCAGTCCTCCTCCGCCACCACCGTTATGGTCGTCGGCTTTGTTAACTCAGGGCTGCTGACCCTGGGCCAGGCCATCAACGTGATTATGGGCGCCAACGTGGGCACCACCGTTACCGCCTGGATCCTGTCCCTGGGAGGCATTGAGGGCGACAGCCTGTTCATCCAGCTGCTCAAGCCCAGCTCCTTCACCCCCATCCTGGCTCTGATCGGCATCATCTACCACATGTTCCTGAAGGACAGCAAGAAGAAGGATACCGGCATGATTTTCCTGGGCTTCGCCACGCTGATGTTCGGCATGGAGACCATGTCCGACGCGGTGACGGGCCTGAAGGACGTGCCTCAGTTCCAGCAGCTGTTCCTGGCCTTCACCAACCCCATTCTGGGCGCGCTGGCCGGCGCGGTGCTCACCGCCATCATTCAGTCCTCTTCCGCCTCCGTGGGCATTTTGCAGGCCCTGTCCGCCACCGGCCAGGTAACCTACGCCGCCGCCATCCCCATCATCATGGGCCAGAACATCGGCACCTGCATCACCGCCATACTCTCCTCTGTGGGCACCAATAAGAACGCCAAGCGGGCGGCGGTGGTACACCTGATGTTCAACATCATCGGCACCATCATCTGTCTGACCCTGTTCTGCATTGTAAAGGCCCTGTTCGCTCCCGCGATCCTGGGCGAGAGCGCCACCTATGTGGGCATTTCCATCTGTCACACTTCCTTCAATGTGCTCTGCACCGCCATTCTGCTGCCCTCCGGCAATCTGCTGGAGAAGCTGGTGTGCAAACTTGTGCCCGACACCAAGGAGCCGGAGACCGTTGCCGAGCTGGACGAGCGTCTGCTGGCCACCCCCTCCATCGCCCTGCAGCGCTGCCGCAGCCTGACCGGCGAAATGGCCGACGTCACCGCCCAGACCCTGCACAACGGCCTGACCTCCCTGCTGAACTATAGCCCGGAGTTGGCCCAGTCCGTCCGGGAGGGAGAAGCCAAAACCGACCATTACGAGGACATTCTGGGCACCTATCTGGTAAAGCTCAGCTCTCTGCAAATCAGCGAAAGCGACAGCAGCGAGGCCGCCATGCTTCTGAATGCCCTGAACGATTTCGAGCGGATCGGCGACCACGCCCTGAATCTGCTGGAGGCGGGGGAAGAGCTGTACGACAAGGGCCTTCAGCTGTCCGACGCCGCCAAGAAGGAGCTTTCCGTACTGGTCAGCGCCGTGGAAGAAATTGTTGCCGTATCCTTCCAGGCCTTCCGGGACAACGATCTGACCGCCGCTTACCAGGTGGAGCCTTTGGAGGAGGTAATCGACGATCTGAAGGAGAAGCTGCGCCTGCACCACATTTTGCGGCTCCAGCAGGGCAGCTGCAGCATCGAAACCGGCTTCGTCTGGTCCGACCTGCTCACCGCTCTGGAGCGGGTCGGCGACCACTGCTCCAACATTGCCGGCTGTGTCATTGACTTCCACCACCACAACCTGAACACCCACGAGGCCTTCCGGTCCCTGCGGGTGGAAAACGAAAACTTCGACGATCAGTACGCCGCCTACGCCAGAAAGTACTCTCTGAAGGAAGGCTGATCCCCCAAAACCGCAAAAACGGGCTCGTCTCAAACCGCTTAAGAGACGAGCCCGTTTTTTATTGTTTCTCTGTTTCCCAGGGGAAGGGCTTCCCCGCCAGGACCTCCTCCCTTAAATACCGGAAGGTTTCCTTCTCCCCCTGATTTGCCAGCATGGTCAAAATATAATGCAGCTGCCGCCGGGTTTCCGGGTTCATCAGCTCCCGCTCCCGGCTTTTTTCAAAGTAGGCCAGGGCGGAGTCATCCCGGTAGCGTTCGTGCTCATATACCAGGCAGGCCGCCCGGCGGTCCATAACCATTTCCACCAGGTATTTGCGGGGCATTTCCACCGGCTCATAGCACCGGGTCTGCCGGTTCATATCCGTCCAGTATTCATAGTGGTGCCGGTTGCGGCCTTTGTGGTGCATCCATGCCTCGCTGTAGCCCTTATCCTCCCGTTCCGCCGCGTTGGGGCTTCGGGTTCCCTGGTAATACCTGGCTCCCACCCAGAACTCCGTGGGAGAATATTTGGACAGATCGTGGGTCAGTCCCTGCCAATAAAGTCCCACCCGAAAGCACCCCGCCATTACCAGCCACCGGTGACGGGTGACGGTCTTAAAATGCTGCCATGGATTCATCCGGATCCCTCCTTCATTTGGGCTCATTATAGACCTTTTTTTCCGGGATTGCAAGAGCCGCCCGGGCGTTTCCCCTTTGTATGTCATAATTCCGCAGAAAAAATACAGCGTTTTCCCACCCTCCGAACCCCGGGGACGGGGTGAAATACCTCCGTATAAGCGCCGGAGAATTTCTTCAGCGTCTCCATAAATCCTTAAATCTTTTTTAATGAATCTGCCACTTTTATCTTAAGAAGGGCGGTGTTATAATGGAATCAACAAAAGAGGGATAAGGAGGAGTTTCCCATGTACAACATTCTCATATGCGACGATCAGCCGGACATTGTCAACGCTCTGAAAATATATCTTGCCCCGGAGGGCTATAACCTGTTTGAAGCGTTTACCGGAAAGCAGGCCCTGGAGATTGTCCGCAGCAACGACATCCATCTGATTCTTCTGGATGTTATGATGCCGGTGATGGACGGGATCACCGCCACCTCCAAGATCCGGGAGTTTTCCAACGCCCCCATCATCCTGCTCACCGCCAAGTCCGAGACCGAGGACAAGGTGCTGGGCTTAAACGTGGGCGCGGACGACTACATCACCAAGCCCTTCATTCCCGTGGAGGTGCTGGCCCGGGTCCGGTCCCAGCTGCGCCGGTATGATCTGCTGGGCAGCCGTCCGGCGGAACAGACCAACCAGGTGGTCATCGGCGGGGTGGTGCTGGACGACCGGACCAAAACCGTCAGCGTAGAAGGCCAGGAGGTATCCCTGACCCCTACGGAGTACGCCATTTTACATCTGCTCATGACCAACCCGGGCAAGGTTTTCTCCACCAAGGTTCTCTACGAGGCGGTGTGGCAGGAGGCGGCCCTGGGCAGCGAAGGGGCCGTGGCAGTGCACATCCGTCACCTGCGGGAGAAGATTGAGATCAACCCATCGGAGCCCCGGTACCTGAAGGTGGTCTGGGGCCAGGGCTACAAAATGGAGGAGGGAAAATAAAGGTGAAATATCACATTGCCGTCAAGTTCCTGGCCATCCTCCTGTGCGCCGGAGCGCTGCTGGGCGTTGTATCCAGCGCCGCGGGGATGGTGGTGCTGCTGGAAGCGAACCTGTATGAGCGCAGCTTTCAGACGGCCTATGAAGGGGAACTGGAAAGTACGGCAAGCATTTTGGCCGGTTCCGTTGCACGGGACTATGCCACGGTAAACCTGGGCGGATGCAGTGAAGATCTGGCGGCCGCCTGTCAGAATTGGGAAAACGGCTATATTGATCGCGCCCTGATTTGGGACCGCTACGGCTATACCCTCCGGGACGAAAACGGTCAGGTGCTCTCTCAGAAGGAGCTGTCGGAGGGACAGACGGTATCCTATACCAGCACCGTTAACGTCCAGGGTTATTCCTATACCGGGCTGATCTCGGAGATCACCCGGGAGGAATACGACCGGCAAAACCAGGAATCCTTGGGGGCCGAATGGGTATCCACCAGTCAGGGAGCCCACTGCGTCCACAACGCCGTTCCCCAGGAGGGGGCGGACGTATACGCTTTTGAGCTGGAGTATGCCGATGGCAGCAATGTAAACATCGGCTCTCCCATATCCCTGGCCCGGGTCAGCTATGACGAAGAGGGCATGGTATCTTTGACCTGCGAAGGGAATCCGGAATCCCTGGGCCTGTGGCCGGTCCCGGAGGTGACAGCTCCCACCGCCATACGAATCCTGGGGGTAAACGACACCCTTCTCTATGAAGCCAACGGGCAGACGGAGGTGGCCCAGAGCGTCTTTATGACCGGCGAACGGGTGGTGCTGAGGCTGTGGCCGGAGGCGGTCATCGACCCTTCCCTTTCCCTGTGGGTCTATGAAGACGTCCCCCTGGAGGGGGCGGAGGTTTCCGAAATCACCCTGACCTATGCCGATGGCAGCAGCAGCGGAAACAGCGCCTCCAATCTGGGCGCCTTGACCTACGAAAACAGTCAGCTGGTCTTTTCCGTCACCGGCGTCGGCGGCGTTGCCTTCGATGAAGAACAGCCGGTCACCCAGCTGACCCTGTCGGCCCCGGACGGTCAGCTGCTGTATCAGGCGAAGTGTCCTGACGGGCTGGGCAGCTTCACCGGAGAAGCCGACGGCCAGATCCTCTCCCTGCCTGTGACAGAGCTCGCCTCCCAGGCCGTGGAAGCGCCTGCGGACGAAACCCCCGGGGAAAGCGCGACTCTGCCGGAAAGCGGCGAATATGTTTTCTACAGCACCCAGGCTGAGGACGGTACCTGGATAGACATGGTAGCCCTGGTGGAGCAGCATGATCTGCCTGCCTATACCGTGGAAGTCACCTTCGCCCCATCCCCTCTGGCCCAGGCTTGGGGCTGGGAGCTGCTGGAAGTGCTTTACAGCTTCAAGGATCAGCTGCTTCCCCTGCTGCTCGGCTCCCTGCTGGCGTTTGGCGTGATCTCGGTGTACCTGTGCTGCGCGGCGGGCAGAACGCCCAAAGCCGCGGAACTCCGGGCAGGAGGGCTGAATCGAACCCCGCTGGATCTGTATCTGGTGATTTTGGCGCTTCCCGTGGTGGGTCTGGTCGCCTTGGCCGCCATGGCCTTTCCGCAAATCACATCGATCAACATTCTGGCGCCCCTGGTGGTTCTGGCCGCTTATCTTGTGTGTATGCTGGTGGTGGCCTTCTTCTTCGCTTTTACGGCCCAGGTTAAAACCCCCGGGAGCTACCTGTGGAAGAATCTGCTGATCACTCGCTGCTTCACTCTGGTAATACGCTGGTGCCGGGCTCTGCTGGGCTGGATGCTGGGGTCAACCGGCTATCTGCGGAAGATCCTCCGGTGGGTATGGCGTCTGTTCAAACAGATGCTTCGATTCTGCCGGGAAATTCTTAACCGGTGGGGGCAGGGGCTCGCCCTGTTCTTCCGGATGCTGCCTCTGACCTGGCAGTGGATGATCGGCATATTCGGCCCCGTATTCCTGCTGGTGATCGCCCTGGCGGGTCGGTACGACGCCCTGATTCTCCTGGCCCTGGCTTTGGCCGCCGCCTCCATGCTCTACAGCGCCTACTGCTTTGGCACCTTACTGGCCAGCGCCCAGCGGATGCGCGGCGGCGATCTGGATACCAAGGTGGAGGACCGGCTGCTGATCGGCTGCTTCAAGGACTTCGCCGAGGAGCTGAACGGTCTGGCGGATGTGGCGGTAATCGCCGCCCAGAAGCAGCTGAAATCCGAACGGATGAAAACTGAGCTGATTACCAATGTGTCCCACGACATTAAGACCCCCCTGACCTCCATCATCAACTATGTGGATCTGCTGGAAAAGCCCCACACCCCGGAGCAGGAGAAAATCTATCTGGAGGTGCTGGATCGCCAGTCCATGCGGCTGAAAAAGCTCATTGAGGATCTCATTGAAATGAGCAAGGCCAACACCGGCAATATGACCGTGGACATCACCCGGGTGGACGCGGCGGAGTCGGTGAATCAGGCTCTGGGAGAATTCGCCGATAAGCTGTCCGCCGCCCAGCTGACCCCGGTATTCCGCCGTCCGGAGGAGCCGGTATATATGCTGGCGGACGGCAGGCTGGTATGGCGGGTCATGAGCAACCTGCTCAGCAACGCGGTAAAATACGCCCTGCCCGGCACCCGGCTGTATCTGGATCTGATGGCGGTAGAGGGCAAGGTGATTATCTCCATCAAAAACATCAGCCGGGAAGAGCTCCATGTGGACGCGGAGGAACTTTTGGAGCGGTTCGTCCGGGGCGACGATTCCCGGAATACGGAAGGCAGCGGTCTGGGACTGAACATCGCCAAAAGCCTCATGGAGCTGCAAAAGGGTCAGCTTCAGCTGCTCATTGACGGGGATCTGTTCAAGGTCACCTTGATTCTTCCCCAGGCGTAAGGGAGAGAAACCGTTTATTTCCAACAGTTTTCTGTTCACAAAAACGTCGTTTTTTATTTACTTTTCCGTTATTTCATGTTCAAAACCCCGGTTTATCTTAATAACAGAAAGGTTGCGGAAGCCGTGAGCCGCTTCCTTTCACTCCGTAGATCCTCTTTTCTACCTCTCTTCTTTCCAAACCCTTTCGCGGAAAACCCCGACGCCAAAAGCGTCGGGGTTTTTCCGCCCAAAGGTTTCCTTTGGGCGGAAGTAATAGGTAAGAGTGAATATTGAATAGGTGGTATTTTTCTTCGGAAATGATTGAAATAATGGTATTTAAAATCCATTTTCCGAAGGAAAATACCACTTCTTCACTATTCACTCTTCACTCTGACCACGGAAAAGGGACGCAGGCGCCCAAGTGGTTGCTGAGCAGAACGTCACGAATCACCTGCCCCTCCCTTAGTGTAAAATATTAATTGGCAAAAAAAGAGGCAGGGCAAAACAGCCCTACCTCTTGCAACCAAGTGATA
>CALWXR010000073.1 GCA_944385535.1 uncultured Oscillospiraceae bacterium | reverse complement strand
AACCAGCCAAACCCTTGCGCCAATTTCCCTTTTGTTTCCCAGCAGCTGGATCAATATTTATACCAAGCTGAGTAAACGCGATAAGCAATTTTCTTTATTTCCCGGCAATGGCTTCCTTTGCCTGATAGCTTAAACCCTTTGGGTAGAAGAAGCGTACCTTTTCCCGGGCCACGGAGATTTCCACCTCTTTGGCCGTGCGCAGTTCCCCGTCTAAGTTGATGGGGTTGGGCCGGTCGCAGAGGATGCGCACCTTATCGGTTTTGAAATATCGCACCAGCTCCGGAAGCTCCCGATACCGGCCCTTCATGTACTTTCCGATGACCCCGGCCACCTGGAGCCGGGTGACCTGCTTTACCAGCAGCACGTCCAGCAAGCCGTCGGTGGGATCCGCCTCGGGCACCGGGTTAAAGCCGCCGCCGTAGAACCGGCCGTTGCATACGCAGATCATGGTCTGTCTGCCCTGGATCCGCTCCCCGTCGATCTCCACCACGTAGTGCTCCCCGATCCCCCGGATCACGTTAATCACCGTGGAGGCGGCATAGGCGTTGAAGCCCTGGAGAAATGGCAGCCGCTTATACCGGGCAACGTCGGTGCCGATCCGGGCGTCCAGGCCCACGGAGCACACATTGAAGGCGTAATCCTCGTTACACCGGATCAGATCGAAGGTGGCTTCCTGGGCGTCCAGCAGCCGCTCTACATCAAAAAAGGCCTTTGGATCGTCAAAGATCTTCACAAAATCGTTGCCGCTGCCTCCGGAAAATACGGTGACGGCCGCATTGTCATGCCCGGCGGCCCCGGAAGCCACCTCGTTCAGGGTTCCGTCGCCGCCGCAGGCGTAGACCCGAATGTCCTCCCCGGTTTCCGCCGCCCGGGACGTGAGCTCCCGGCACTGGCCCGGGGCCTGGGATACCAGAATCTCATAGTCCAGGCCCCGGGGATCGCAGGCGGCCTGGATGGCCTGGGTATAGTCCTTGGTCCGGTCCCTGTTTCCCGCCGCCGGATTGATGATAAAGATATGTTTCATAGATCCTCCGTTTTTCGGGGCAGAAGCCAAAGCCCTGCCCCGTATATTATTTCTTTCTTCCCGTTTGGATGTACATATAGTAATCACACTTAATCATGCCGTTGTAGAGCTTTCGCTTCTTGTCCGCCCGGCGGCCGAAATAATGCTCAAATTCCGGCTCCGAGGTGATGATATACTTTTTCCACCCGTCGGCGTACCGCAGATGCCTGCCAAAGGCGGTATACAACTGCTGGGCGCTGCGCTGCTCCATCATCCGCTGGCCGTAGGGCGGATTGCAGATGAGAATGCCGGACTGGGCGGGCAGGTCCATCTTGGTGGCGTCCCCATCCCGGAAGCTGATGCAGTCCGCCACTCCCGCCTTCCGGGCGTTGTGGATGGCCAGGGAGACGCACTTGGGATCGTTGTCGGAACCCAGGATCTGGTACTTGCCGTGAAATTCCCTGTCCCTGGCTTCCGTGCGCACATCCCCCCAGACAGCCGGCTCCACCCAGGAGAAGGCTTCCGAAGAAAACCGCCGGAAAGCCCCGGGGGCCTTGTTCCGGGCGATCATGGCCGCCTCAATGGCAATGGTTCCGCTGCCGCAGAAGGGATCCCATACATATTCCCGTCCCCGGTACTTTGTCAGCTGTACCATGGCGGCGGCCAAGGTCTCCCGCAGGGGGGCGTCGTTGCCCACCGCCCGGTAGCCCCGCTTGTGCAGGCCCGGGCCGGTGGTATCCAGGAACAGCTGAACCCGGTCGTTCATAATGGAAAATTGCAGCTGGTATTTGTTCCCCGTCTCCGGAAGCCAGGACAGGCCGTATTTCTCCCCCAAACGCTTGGAGGCGGCCTTTTTCACAATGGCCTGACAGTCGGGCACGGACATAAGCTGGCTGTTTAAGCAGTGGCCCTTTACCGGGAAGCTGCCGTCTTTTGGAATAAAGTCCTCCAGGTTGGTTTGATAAACCCCCTGGAACAATTCTTCAAAGGTTTTGGCCGGGAAGTCCGCCAGCACCAGCAGCACCCGCTCGCCGGTGCGCAGACACACATTGGCTTTCGCCATGGCCCGGCTGTCTCCGGAAAACAGCACCCGGCCGTTCTCCACCCGCACATCGGCCATATCCAGCCGCCGCAGCTCGTCCCCCGCCAGGCCCTCCAGGCCAAACAGGCAGGGTACGCAAAATTCAAATTCAGACATAGGGTCTTCCTCTCTTATGGAATAATTTTCTTCGCCTTAATATACCGCTCTTCTTCGGAAAACACGCAGCCGCAGTACTTTTGCATGTAAAAGCCCCGCTCCCGGGCGAACGCTTGTCCCTCCCGGAACCAGGGCCGGAAATCCCGGTATAAGAAGGCCACGCCGTATTCCGCCGCCGCCCGCTGGGCAATCTCCCTCATCAGCTCGTGGTTCTGATAGGGACTGATGAACAGGGAAGAGGTGAAGCTGTCAAAGCCCCCTTCCGCCGCCTGCCGGGCGGTTTCAAACAGGCGCATTTCATAGCACTTGCCGCACCGGTGGGGAATGTCCTCCGCCACCGCCCGGACAAAGGGCCGCAGGCCGTAGTCATTGCGCAGGATCAGGGGCAGCGCGATTTCCTGGGCGTACTGCTGAAGGCAGTTCCGGCGGGCGCGGTACTCGGTCACCGGATGAATGTTGGGATTGTACCAGAAGAGCGTGACCTCCATGCCGTCAGTCCGGAGAATCTCAATGGGCTGATTGGCGCAGGGGGCGCAGCAGATATGCAGTAAGGTTTTCATTGGTTCCTCCTGTTATTGGCCCAGAACGCCGTCCCGGTACAATTCCCGGACGGTGACGGCGCGGATCTGGTTGTGCAGATCCTCCCCGGGGTAGTAGACCTTGACATAGTTGGGGCTGTGGCCGGTATAGTATGGGCCCTCTTTTTCTTCGAAGAGCACTTCCAGGGTCTTACCCACCAGGCTTTCCCGGTAGGCCCGGCTCATTTCCTCCGCCACGGCAATGGCCCGGCGGCTCCGCTCCTCCTTGACGGCGTTACCCAGCTGGCCGGGCATATCCGCCGCCGGGGTGCCCGGGCGGCGGGAGTAGGGGAAGATGTGCATATCCGCGAAGGCGCACTTGCGAATGAATGCCAGACTCTCCTGAAATTCCTCCTCCGTCTCCCCGGGGAAGGCCACGATCATATCCGTTGTGATGGCGCAGCCGGGGAAGGATCCGCGGAGCAGGCACAGGCTTTCATAATACCGAGCGGTGTCGTACTTCCGCCGCATCCGTCGGAGGACGGCATCGCAGCCGCTTTGCATGCTCAGGTGAAACTGAGGGCACAAATTGGGCAGCGCCTTCAAGCGGCGGCAAAACTCCTCGGTGACAACGCCAGGCTCCAGAGATCCCAGCCGCACCCGCAGCTCCGGCACCGCCTGACATACGGCTTCGATCAAGTGGGCGACCTCCGGCTTTCCCGGCAGATCCCTGCCCCATCCGGCAATCTCAATGCCGGTGATCACGATCTCCCGATAGCCCTGCGCCGCCAGCAGCTTGGCCTGCTCCACCGCCAGCTCCACCGGCGCGGAACGGATGGGGCCCCGGGTGTAGGGGATGATGCAGTAGGAGCAGAAATTCACGCATCCGTCCTGGACCTTCAGCATGGCCCGGGTTCGCTCTTCCAGACCACCCGCCGGAAGGATCTCAAACTCCCGGCGGCTCAGGGCATTGTCCAGCTGTTCCCGGTGTTCCCGGTGTTCCAGGGCTGCCAGCAGCATATCCACAAATTCCCGGCGTCCGCCGCTGCCGCCGATGAGATCCACGCCCAATTCCCGCACCGCCTCCGGGGCGTGCTGGCTGTAGCAGCCGCAGACGGCGATCACCGCCCGGGGATTGTCCCGGCGGCACCGGCGGATTACCGCCCGGTTCTTCTTATCCGCCACGGCGGTGACAGAGCAGGTGTTGATTACATAGGCGTCACACGCTTCGTCAAAATGACCAATCTCATGGCCCATGTCTGTCAAAATACGCTCCATGGCCTGGGTCTCATACTGATTGGTTTTGCATCCAAGGGTATAAAAGGCAAACTTCATTTGTCAAATCCACCAATAAAAATAGTGATACATTGTTTTAATCGTCCAAACCGACAGTTGCATTTCCACAAAAAAATGATATAATATTTTACATCCACCCACCGGTGGACATTATTGGAGTCGATCCCGGATCGTTCTCCCCAATTATACACAAAAAAATTAGGTTTGTACAGTGCAGGGGGGATTTTTGTGCGGGAATTTCTGATACGGCTGAAATCCGTTCAGGATGTGCAGGAATTTGTCGCCCTGGCCACCGCCCGTCCTTACACTGTGTTCATTCTGGACGCCCGAAATAAAGTCAACGGCAAAAGCTTTATGGAAATGTTTTGCCTGGACTTCCGCCGCCCTCTGCGGGTCATCGCCCACTGCGATGAGGAAGAATTTCAAGCGTTCCTTTCTGACGCCGACCGTTTTCTGGTCAAATAAATACGGCTCTCGCAGCACCGTCCTGGGAATACTCGGGGCGGGTTTTTTAACCCATTTTTTGGGGAACCGGGAAATCCTCTGGTTCATTGACTTTCTTTTTCCGCCATGGTATCATATTTTCACTGTTACAGGAGGAATGATTCATGCAGTTTCTGTTCTACAGCCTGTTTGCCGCCGCCATTGTGGCGGCAGATCAGCTTACCAAATACCTCACCGTTGCCAACATCGAGCTTTACCAGGACGTACCTTTCCTGCCCGGCCTTTTGCAGCTGACCTACGTGCAGAACACCGGCGCCGCCTTTTCCTCCTTTGAAGGGCAGCAGTGGCTGTTCGCTTTGATTTTTGTGGTTTTTACCGGCCTGATCCTGTGGGAATACTTCAAAAAGCCCATGCCCTTTACCCGCTTTGAGCGCTGGTGCATCGCCGCCATTTACGGCGGGGGACTGGGCAATATGATCGACCGGATCCGCCTGGGCTATGTGGTGGACATGATCGAAACCACCTTCATAGACTTTCCCGTGTTCAATGTGGCGGACTGCTTCATCACCTGCGGGTGCATCGCTTTAATGGTACATTTGATCTTCTTCAATAAGGACTTTTGGAAGGACGAAACGCGCCATGGAACTGATCGCTGACATCTCCGGGGAGCGGCTGGACGCCTTCCTGGCCCGGCGGGGAGAGAATTTAAGCCGCAGCGCCGCCCAGAAGCTGATTCAGGAGGGCTGCGTCACCTGCAACGGCAGGCCCGGAAAGAAAAACGACAAGTTAACTATAGGCGACCGGGTGGGCTATACCATCCCCCAGGTCAAGCCGGTGGACATCGCCCCCAGAGAAATCCCCCTGGAGATCGTGTATGAGGACGAGGATCTTCTGGTCATCAACAAGCCCAAGGGGCTGGTGGTTCATCCCGCCCCGGGACACACAGACGACACCCTGGTAAACGGGCTCATGTACGCCCTGGGGGAGGACTTAAGCGGCATCAACGGAGAGCTGCGCCCGGGCATCGTCCACCGGATCGACAAGGATACCTCGGGGCTGCTGGCGGTGGCGAAAAACGACTTTGCCCACACCATGCTGGCCAGCCAGCTGAAGGATCACACCATGGCCAGGACCTACGAGGCCATTGTGGTGGGCTCCTTCCGGGAGGACAGGGGCACCGTGGACGCCCCCATCGGCCGCCATCCCACCGACCGGAAGAAGATGTGCGTCATTCAGCGCAACGGGAAAAACGCCGTCACCCACTGGGAGGTGGTGCGCCGGTACCGGGGCTACACCCACATCCGCTGCCGCTTGGAAACCGGCCGAACCCATCAAATACGTGTGCACATGGCCTACATCGGCCACCCCATTCTGGGCGACACGGTATACGGCCGGAAAAAGAAAGAACTGGGCCAGGACAGCCAATGCCTTCACGCGGGAGCCCTGAGCTTCCGGCACCCCAGAGACGGCCATCCGGTGATCGTGTACGCGGATCTGCCGGAATACTTTCAGGAGGTTCTCCGAAAGCTGGAGAAAATGGAATCGTGACCGCGGCTGCCCATGACAGAAAGGATTGACTATGGGTATTTTTTCGGATGTTTTGCTTACCGCGGATTATGACCGCACACTCACCGCCTTGGATTCCACCATCCCCCCGCGGAACCTGGAGGCCATCCAATATTTTATAGAAAACGGCGGCGCCTTTACCGTGAACACCGGCCGCAGCCTTCCCATGACCAAGGTCTTTCGGAACAAGGTGCCGGTAAACGCCCCTCTGCTTTTGTATAACGGCTCCGCCGCCTATGATACGGCTCGGGGCGAAATGGAGTTCTGCCACGAGATCCGGCTGCCCCAGGCCCAAACCATTGAGGAATTTCTGGAGCTGTTCCCTGACCTGACGGTGGAAGTCCAGGGTGTGGACGCCCACTACCGCTTTTCGGACAATCCCAGCTGGGACGCCTTCTGCGAAAATAACCGCTGCGCCCACGCCTTTGCCCGGCCGGATGGGAATCTGGGCCCCTTCCTGAAGCTGTGCGTCTACGGCCAGATCCGGGATGTGACCGTTGCCGACATGTTCGCGGGCACCCGGGAGGAGATTGCCCGGATCGACCGGGCCCAGCAGCTGCTGACGGAACGCTACGGAGAATATACGGAAGTGTTCCGGGCCGCCCCCCGGATTCTGGACGTCCACGCCAAAGGCGTCTCCAAGGCCCGTTCCGCCCGGGAATTGCAGCGGCGCCTGGGCCGGAAGCTTCTGGTGTGCGTAGGCGACGCGGAAAACGACATCACCATGATGCTCGACGCGGACTACGCCTTCGCCCCCGCCGACGGCATCATCGCCGACCGGTTTGAAACCGTATGTAAGTGCGGCGAAGGGGCAGTGGCGGATGTGATCCTCAAAAAAATCCCTGAGATTTTAATGGAGAATACTTGACAACCGGGCATTTCTATGTTAAAATCCTAAGGCTGAATTAGTCAGGCTGGCGGATTTGCGGGTGTAGTTCAATGGTAGAACACCAGCCTTCCAAGCTGGATACGCGGGTCCGATTCCCGTCACCCGCTCCATTTCAAATGCGCCAGTAGCTCAGCTGGATAGAGCAACTGCCTTCTAAGCAGTAGGTCGGGGGTTCGAGTCCCTCCTGGCGTGCCATTCAGCGAAGCGAATATGGTGGATATGGCCTAGTTGGCTAAGGCGTCAGATTGTGGCTCTGAAGATCGTGGGTTCGAGTCCCATTATCCACCCCATAAAAAACCGGCCGTGACGGCCGGTTTTTTTACTAAGGAATCTTCTGAATAAATCGCCTGGGGCTGAGCGCCGGATTTTTCCCCTCTGTCCGCCTTTTGCAAAGATCGGGTTTTCAGCCGCAAGGAAGGATCTTACGATCAAATTAGATGTACTCCGCCTTCTGGAGGAACAGGACAAAACCAAATACCGGCTTTACAAGCAGCTGGATATGGGCTATCAGAATTTCAGCAAAATGGTCAACAACCAGACCCCATCCATCCGCTAAGAGAATATCGAAGCCATGTGCCTGCTTTTGAACTGTACCCCCAACGATCTGTTCCTCATTACAGAAGAATAAACTCTATGATCCATGTCCCGGGCGCTGCCCGGGGCGTCTGTTGATGGGTTTCTGCCGCCGCATCCTCCTTTCCATGGGGCTTTGCCCAAGATCTTGTGATATTTCCCCGTTTTGTTGTCCTACATTTTGTGTTTCGACAAACTTTTCCGCCGGAATATGCTATTATGATCCCAGGCTTACAGGCCTGAGCCGAATGACCACCGTGGTAGCGTCATCCTCTCCGGCCCCCCGGCCCAACTCCGTTATGGTTTCCGCCAGCTCCCCAGGCGGCATATCCGGAGTAAATCCCTGTCGGCGCAGAACCTCCTCTCCATCTACGCCGTCACTAAGCAGAATCAGCACCTCTCCCCGACGCAGGGACAGCTTCTCCACCGTTTCCCGGCTCTCCGTAACGGAGATCCCCGGCGGCGGAGTGGCTGTCCCTATTTTTTCCGCCCCGGTTTGCCGAAGTACCCAGCTGGGAGCCGCCCCCCACTTATACAGGCAGGCGTATCCCGTATCCAGATACAGCTCCGCCAGATCCACCGTTACCGCTCCCGCGCTGTCCCGAAGAGCCAGAATGCTGTTGACGCTTCGCAGGGCATGCTCTGCCGGAAATCCGGCGGTGAGCATCTGCCGCAGCAGGACGCCTGCCGACTGTCCCTCCTGGGCCGCTCCCAATCCGGTGCCCATGCCGTCGCACAGCAAAACATAGTAGCGGCACCGGCTTCCGGGAAACGCCAGGCACCGGTCTCCGTTGGCCCGCTCCTTTCCAAAGGACCGGGCGCATACCTCCGCCTGAAAATAGACTTTGGCTTCTTGCTCCCGGCGGGGCAGCTCGTCCGCCAGATTCCGCAGATACGCTCCCAGAAACTGATACTGCTGCACCAGCGCCGCCTGATACTCCTGCCTGCGCCGGTGATCCGCCCTGAGCTGCCGAAGCTGCTCCTGACCCCGGCGCAGCTCCGGGATCAGCCGCCCCTGCTTCCGACAGTTCGCGTCCAGAGGATTTTCCAGATGCTGGGCTATTAACTGCTCCGGGCAGCTGTTCCGGGCGGAACAGCCGCTGCAGGCTCGTTCCCTGGCCTTTTGCAAAATAGCCGCCTCATCCACATCGGGAACCCGGTTTTGCAGCAGGATCTGCTGCACCGTGCTCATCACCTCCGCCCCCAGCTCCAGGCGAACCTGGGCCAGACCGGTCTGTCCCCGGCGAGGCGGGGCCTCCAGCTTCGGCGGCGCCAGGATTCCCAACGCCCCTCCCAGAATCAGTCCCGGAAGCGCCCACAGATCCCAGGCGTTTCCCAACGCCATGACCGCCAGCCCGGCCGCCCCGGGAGCGGCGTAGCGCAGATACTTATTCCCAAAGGGGATCATGCGAAGAAAGGATGCCAGACACATGACCGCGGTCATGGGCGTCCCGGTGACCTGGGCAAGATCCAATCCCACACCGGCCAGCACCGCCGCCGGGAGGGCGCTGCTCACACTGACCACCCCTGCCCACAGAAACCCCAAATTCAGGAAGGGCAGAATCTGCACCTGAGCCAGGGCCAGAGCCGCCACGCCCCCACAGAGCCAGTCGGTAACGGCCTCCCGTTTTTCCAAGGCCCGGGAAAACAGCAGGCATGCCCCGCCGGTAAGCAGGATCCTGAGAAAATAGATGGTGACCGGCGTGCGATCCCGAAGCAGCAGCTGAAAAGAAAGTCCTGTAATGGCTGTGAGAAAGGCGGCAATTGCCGGCATGATGAGGATTTGCTCCTTGAGCTCCTGCCGCTTTCCCAGCAGCAGGGCCAGCAATGTTCCCGTGGCTGCCCAGACCATTCCCTGGGCCCCCTGTCCGCCCCAAAATGTCCAGTATCCCAACACCGCCCCCAGGCCCATGACCAGCGCTCGCCAGCCGGTCATTACGCAGATCAGCCCCATGGCCAGGGGCTGGGCGTAGCTGAGCAGGCTGGCGGCGCTGAGCAAAAAACCGCTGCCACCATAGGCCAGGATCATTCCTCCGCTTCGGATCTCCGGTCGGAGCAGCAGACGCTGACAGGTATGCCGTCCCCGCCGCAGATAGGTTTCCATAGAAGCCAACATATGTACCACTGCCTTTCCTTTGTGATAGGGAAATCCTACCACGCCGGAAAAAATAATGCTGTCGGATTCGCAATGGCGGGAAAGTTTCTTGCATCGAAGGGCGGATGGGTGTATAATGGCCTTAGATTGCCGCCCAATGGGGTGGTTTACAGGGAAGGAGACGTCTATGGGCCGGGAATTTGAACTGAAATATCAGGCGGATCCCAGAATCCTCGCCGCTATCCGGGAACAATACGGAGTTTTTTTCGAAATATGTATGGAGACCTCCTATTTTGACACCCCGGACAGGGATCTTCACCGCCGCCGCTGGACCCTTCGCCGCCGGATGGAAAACGGCGTCTGCGTCTGCACCGTGAAAACCCTCCTGCCCGACGGCAGCAGGGGAGAGTGGGAGACAAAGGAGGACGACCTTCTCTCCGCCATACCTGTATTATGTAAACTCGGCGCACCGGAAGAGCTGTCCCGGCTGGCGGCCGCCGGCCTGGAGCAAACCTGCGCTGCCAAATTTGTCCGCTTGGCCGCCGGCTTGCCCGCGGGAGAAAGCACCGTGGAGCTTGCCTTGGATCAGGGCGTGCTGATAGGCGGCGGAAGAGAGCTTCCCTTCTGGGAAGTGGAAGTGGAACTGAAATCCGGCGCCGATGGGGACGCCCTTGCCTTTGCCCAGGCCCTGGCCCGGGAATTCCATTTAATCCCCCAGCCCAAAAGCAAGGTTCAGCGGGCTATGGCCCTGGCGGACACGGGGAAGGAAAACTATATCACTTAGGAGAAAGATACATGGCCAATCTGGAGAAACTGTTTTCCAAATACGATCGTTTGGTGCTCTTCGACACGGAAACCACCGGCCTTGCCTATAGCCGGGACGAGATCATTGAATTTGCCGCCGTGGCGGTGGAGCGGGTGGATGGCAAGTGCGCTGTGATACAGGAATATGACCAGCTGATTGCCCTGGCCCCGGGCAGCTTTGTGCCTCCGAAAATCCAGGAGCTCACCGGCATTACCACCCAGGATCTTCGGGAGCGGGGCCTGCCAAAGACCCGGGTGTGTCGGGACATTGGGGAGATGATTCAGGGCAGCACCCTCTTGCTTGCCTACAACGCCCATTTTGATCTGAGCTTCCTGTTTTATATGCTCCTGCGGGACGGAGACCCCGCCATTTTGAAAGGCAAGGACAAGCTGGATCTGCTCACCGTCTACCGGGATCGGCACAGCTATCCCCACAGGCTGTGCAACGCCATTGAAATGTACGGCCTTTCCGGCAAAGTGCGCAACTCCCACCGAGCGGTGGACGATGTAATCGCCACCTTGGCGGTGATGGAGGAAATGGAGAAGGAAAAAGACGATTTACACCGTTACATCAACCTGTTTGGCTACAATCCCAAGTACGGGATCGAGGGCAAGCCCATCGGCTCGGTGCGCTATCTCCCTCAGCCCTACGACCCGGTAAAGCCCCTGTACGAATAAACCCATCCAGCTAAGGAGGTTAACTTATGCTGAACCCAAAAGCCTATGCCCTTGGGGCCAATCGTTCCAGCATCCGGGATCTTTTTGAATACGGCTGCCGGCGTGCCGCTGTGGTAGGCCGGGAAAATGTGTATGACTATTCCCTGGGGAACCCTTCCATTCCCTCTCCCAAAGAGGTGGACGAGACCATCCGCCAGGTGCTTCAGGACACCGACTCCCTGCTGGTTCACGGCTACACCTCCGCTGTAGGAGACTATGACACCCGGAAGGCCATTTCCGATGACCTGAACCACCGTTACGGCGTTCAGACAAAGCCGGAGGAATTCTTCCTCACCTGCGGCGCCGCCCCGGCTCTGGTCAGCGTGCTTCGGGCTCTGGCCATCCCGGGCGGGGAAGTACTGGCCATCGCTCCCTATTTTCCGGAGTACAAGCCCTTTGCCGAAGAGGCGGGCCTTGCTTTCCGGGTGGTGCCCCCGGACATCCCCTCCTTTCAAATCAACCTGACGGAAGTGGAAAAGCGCATCACTCCCAATACCCAGGCCATCATCCTCAATTCTCCCAACAACCCCTCCGGCGTGGTGTACACCCGGGAGACCCTTCAGGCCCTGCGCAGGGTAATCACCGATAAGATCATGGAGTACGGCCATACCATTTACATCCTCTCCGACGAGCCTTACCGGGAGCTGGCCTACGGGGTGGAGGTGCCCTTTATCCCCCAAATTTATGCCGACACCATTGTGTGCTACTCCTATTCCAAGTCCTTGTCCTTGCCCGGGGAACGGATCGGCTATGTGTATGTACCCGGCAACTGTACGGAAAGCAAACGGCTCTATGCCGCCATTGCCGGAGCCGCCCGGGCCTGCGGCCACGTATGCGCCCCCAGCCTGTGGCAGAAGGTGATTGCCCGGTGCGCCCATCTGCGGCCGGACCTGGAGCGCTACGACCGGAACCGCCGGGCATTGTATCAGGGGCTTACCGCCATCGGCTATGAGACCGCCAAGCCCGACGGGGCATTCTACCTGTTCGTCAAAGCCCCCGGGGGAGACGCCAACGCCTTCTCGGAACTGGCCAAGGAAAAGGATCTGCTGGTGGTTCCGGGAGACAGCTTCGGCTGTCCCGGCTACTTCCGGCTGTGCTACTGCGTCAGCTACGACATGATCCAAAAAAGCCTTCCGGTATTTCAGGAACTGTACCGGCAGATCAAGGAAGCATAAAATCACGCCGGGATCAGGAAAACCTGTCCCGGCTTTTTCCGAACACAGGGCATTTCGTCCTTCTTTGTTATCTTCAGCGAAGCCGGGAGATCTATGCACTTACCGGATGTATGCATCCAATAAGGTTTCGCCGGAGGAACCAACGGACATTTCAGCATACGAATAAGGAAATTCTCTTTACAATGGAGTGAGCTTTCCCTTATAATATAACTACACAAATTGAAATACCGGAGGTGTCTTTCTTTATGAGTACTGGTTATGTTCCATTAATTGAAAAAGAGGCAATGTGGGCTGAAATGCTTATTGAAGTATTGAAGAACAACCACATTCCCTACGTCTCCCAGCCTGTTTATGGAGCAGGGTTTACCCTAAAAACGGGTATACAAGAACGCTTGAGCATTCTCGTACCTGCCCAGTACAAGGAAAAAGCAGATGCGTTAGTCCAAGAACTCTTTCCGTCCGAAAACACATAATATTCCAATTTATGCTTATCGGCTTGGTTCAGCAAAGACTCTGCCAGTGCAGGTGAAAGAGGAATGTTCGTTGGTTTCTCCGAGCT
>CALWXR010000072.1 GCA_944385535.1 uncultured Oscillospiraceae bacterium | reverse complement strand
TTGTTCCGCCTTTTTCTGTGGGTATTCGACGCTATAGGGGCACTTTGTCTATTTTTTGAATTTGCTCATTTAGAGATATATATGATCAGATATCCCACCAACAAAAACATCACCAGCGCGCAAGCGATTGCGAAAGTTGTTCCAATGGCGGTTGTTTTTTTGGGAATAGGAATACTTTGGATTTATCCCCGCGTTTACATAGTTGTCATCATCCACATTGGTGGAAAAACCGCTTTCCTCTACGACGGTCTGCAAATCTTCACTTACATTGCTTGTGCTGGCGAATTTTATGATTGCGGTGATGGAACCGGTTTCGACGCCTTTCTTATATTGAATTTCCTCCGCGTGGGCCTGCATATACGATTGGGACGTAACGATGGTTCCGTAATGGACGCCGGGATAGCTTTCCCACCATCCGGCCAAAACAAAGTCCCGTTTTATCTGCCGGCCCTGCACAGTCAATTCCAATGTAATGTTTTCTCCTACTGACAGGGGGACATTCAGAAGCTCCAATGTCTGAGTGTCCGCGATAATTTCATTTTCCCCGTTCGGCCTGTGCCCGCCGGTTGGTTCTGTAAAATGATATTTCAGAGCATTCTCGTCATAATATAAAAAGAGTGTTTCCCGTTTCGACAATGCGGCGTTGTCTACACGTTCGGCAAGTGTCTGGCAATAGGCGATTTCATCAACCAGGGGGTGGGCGCTAATGGCATCGTACGCAGACGGATTCAAATGAATGATTCTGGCGTGGCCATCCCCGCCGGATAAAATCATATCGGCCCGTTCTGTACTTTCCGTTAAGCCTCTTTGTAAAGTAAACAGCCCCGTGAAAAGCATTGCGGTTAAAACAATAGAAACAACGGCGATGATGTTTCTTCCGCGATTTGCCTGAAAGCTTTTTTGCGCCATCTTTTTTTCGATTCCACGGGTATCATTTTCAAACGGCCATGTCATCGTGTTCACCCCCTGCTTACGATTTTCCCGTCCTCAATGCGGACAATCCGATCCGCAAGGCGGGCAATGTCGTTGTTGTGGGTAATCATGACGACGGTTTGATGAAATCCCCCGCTGCTTCGCTTAATAAGACCCAGCACTTCGGCGCTGGTCTTGCTGTCAAGGTTGCCGGTGGGCTCGTCGGCCAGTACAATGGCGGGTTTTGTAATCAGGGCCCGGGCAATGGCAACGCGCTGCTGCTGACCGCCGGAGAGGTTGTTGGGCATGCTTTTAAGCTTGCCTTCCAGCCCCAGCATGTTCACCACTTCATCCAAAAACCGCCTGTCCACCGTGTCCCCGTCCAGTTCTACAGGCAAGACGATGTTCTCATATACATTGAGAATGGGCACCAGGTTATAGTTCTGAAAAATGAAGCCGATGTTGCGGCGGCGGAAGATGGTAAGCTGTTCGGCATTCATTTTTGCCAATTCCTTGCCCCGGACAATCACGCTGCCGGAAGTGGGGGTGTCCAGCCCGCCCATGATATGTAATAGGGTGGACTTGCCGCTGCCGGACGTTCCCACAACAGCTACAAATTCCCCCTCCTCCACGGAAAGGGTTACCCCATCAAGCGCGCGGGTAATGTTTGGCTTTGTACCATAATACTTTTTCAAGTCAATAGTCTGTAAAACACGCATATTCAAAACTCCTTTCCAGGCTTTCCGCCTGCTGATAAGGACACTATAAAACGCAAATGTCACAGAAATGTCCGCGCCAATGGGATATTTCATTGAAAAACACGGGGAAATGTTACAAACCTCGGACATTTCAAAAAAACGCGGCGGGCAGCTTCAAAGTGCTGTCCGCCGCCAGTTTAACGCAAAGGAAGCATAATAGAAAAAGCGGAACCGCGTCCTAATTCCGATACAACCTTCATATAGCCGCCCTGCTGCGTAATCATTTCACGGGCCAAATATAAGCCGATACCAACCCCCGGTTGTTCATGCACTTCTTCTTCCCGATAGAAGCGGCGGAAGATCGCCGCCTGGTTGCTTTCGGAAATGCCTTTGCCCGTATCGGTAACTTTGATCTCTGCGTACATTTCCCATTCTTCAACGGTTACGGTGATGTTACCGCCCGCCGGGGTGTATTTCACCGCGTTGTCCAACAGGTTAAACAGGGCTTCGGCTGTCCATTTGCTGTCATGGGCAACCGTCAAAGTTTCGGGGCAATCTACGGAAACGCCAATTTGCTTTTTTTCAGCGGCATATACAATTCCGCTCATGGCTTGGGCCACAGTATCATAAATACGTCCCTGTTTCTTTTCCAACCGTATCACGCCGGTTTCAAGGCGTGAAGTTTTCACAAGGGCCTGAAAAAGAAAATCCAGCTTGTCCGTTTGGCTGCGGATCCCCTTAATAAAATCGATGCGTTCCCCTTCCGTTACCGGCCTGGTAAGCAGCGTATCTGTTACCATTTTCAAATTGCTGACCGGCGTTTTTACCTGGTGAGAAATATCCGATACCAGGGTCTGTAATTCCTGCCGTTCTTCCTCCACTTTGCGGCGGTTTTCCTGCATAATCTGATATAGACGGGTCAGGCGGTGGTTGATGCGGGCAAAGAGGGTTTCGCTGTTGCCGGCCGGTTTCGGCTCTTCCGCTCCGCCAATCATCGTATCAAGGGTTTTGCATAGGTCAGAGGTAAACAGGGAAAGCCGTTTCCCGAAAGCCTGCGTCAACACAAAGAACCATACAAGAGCGCAAACGAGAAGCGCGGCTCCCGCGATCAATACCGCGGTTTCACGCGTTAAAGAAAATAAGATAAGGGTGACCGCCGTCATGGAGAGCAGCAGCCCAATACAGATCCATAGAAACAGACGCCTAACGGAGAGCGGGCGGTGTCTCATTTTGCGTCGCCTCCCGTCCATTGATAGCCCATGCCGTAAATCGTCTTGATATAGGGCGCGGCGCCGTCTGCTTCAATTTTGCCGCGAATACGGCTTACGGTGGTTGTCAACGTATGCTCGTCCACAAACTTTTCGTCTGCATCCCATAGCTTTTCCAAAAGCTGCCGGCGGGTAAGTACCTGCTTGGGATTTTTGCGGAACAAGTTCAGCATTTAATATTCCATGGAGGAGAGCGTCAAAGGCTTTCCGTTCAAGGAAGCCGTCTGCTCTGAGAAATCAAGGAACAGCCGTCCGTCGTTGTAAATATCCCTTGCCGGTTTATGATGTTCCAGCATGGCGAACATGGCTTTGATCTTCCGCTGCAATGCCCCTATGACAAAAGGCTTTGTAATATAATCTACCGCGCCCGCTTCGTAACCGCGTATTTGGTCGCTTTCCTGATCGTTTGCGGTTAGAAAAATCACAATCGTGTCCGGGTGTTCCGGCTTAATCAGTTTACATAAATCATACCCGTTTCCGTCTGGCAGGTTAATATCCAGCAGAACCAAATCAAATTCCCTTGCGCTTAGGGCTTGCGCCGCTGTCCCGGCGTTTAGGACGGACGTGATTTCATATCCGTCCCCTGTCAGATTGTAAGAGAGCATTTTATTCAAAAAGCGGTCGTCCTCCACAACTAAAACGTGTTTCATGTCCTCACTTCCTCTTTTTTATAGGTAGTATATCATGGAAATGTCCGTGAAATGTTACAACGGGGCATTTTTTCTTCTTCCGTCAACAGGCTTTTTCGGGTCTGTGAGCATTCGCCAAACGGGGCGGAACCTCACCGGGCCGGGTATTTACAAAGTTTCTGTACCCGTCTTTCGGAAATGGCCCAATATGCCGCTGCTTCTTCCCATGGAATATACAGGCCGGGAATCGGCGCTTCGATTCCCGGCCTGTTTTTCAGTTAGAGAATGTAGTCTGAAATACAATCGTACCAATGGACATAGGTTTCACCGTTGATGATGATCCGCTCGTTGTCCGGGAGCTTCTCGCTCCAGGGCTTGCCGCCGAACTGGTCAATGGCCCAGTCGTCCCGGTTAAACCGTCTCCACAGAACGGTGCGGCCGTTCTGATCGACATACTGCTCCGACGCTACCGCGTCATTGAAGCATGCAATGTCCATGACGCACACGGTGTCATATGTCTTTCCGGCAATGGTCACACGGCAGCGGCCTACCACATCAACCACTTCTCTGGGAATCGTGCCGCTGACGCGGTTTCCTTCACGCCGGAGCAATCCCTTGGGATGCAGATCCACCTGGTTGCCGCAGTTATCCTCGCCAAAACCCCAGTTATTCAGGAACGCTTCGCCGTCCAGAAAGGTGTAGCATTTGCGCACGCCATCTTCCACATGGGTTTCCGCAAGGAAACGACTGTGGGTGTCGGTGAGCTGTGCCACAAATCGCCGTTCCACCTGATCCAGAGCGCCGGTGCGGTAGTAGTCGGCGGAATTGAACTGCATGGCAACCACTTCCACGCCCTGGATGCCGTGAACTTCCGCGCGGCCTACCACTTCTATCTCCGTATATTCTGTACGCTTGCGTTCGGGAAAATCATACAAGCCCCAGGTCAGTTTTTCTCCCACGCGCGGCACGATCTGCCAACCTTGCAGTTCCTCCCAGCGAACGGAAAAAGGCGGCGCGTCCAGGGGCTCAATAATGTAATCAGGCATCGATTCAGGCAGTTTTTTCATAGCGGTATCTCCTTTCGGGTTTTGGATTTGATATGGATACTTGTTTTTGAAATGCTGTTTGGCTGTATGGAGCCTGCTTTTCACGGTTCCCACAGGAATGTCCAGCAGCTTCGCGATTTCCGCTTGGGGCAGTTCTTTCCAGTAATGCAAGTACAGAATCTGCTTATCTTTATCACCGAGCCGATCCAAGGTTTCCCGCACGGTATATACCAGGGAAATACCAAGCCGTCCGGCGGATAACTCCCTTTGTGACAGTTCTTCTATAGAGATTTCCATCTGTGCCGCCTTCTCGCGGAAATAATCATTACACTTATTCCGGGCGATGCTGATGATCCAGGGTTTGAACGCGTCCCGATTCTTCAGCCCGGAGAACTTCCGAAACGCGCTTAAGTACACTTCCTGCAGCACATCGTCCGCGTCTGTTTGTGATGGCAAACGATACCGCACAAACCGCTCCACGCTGCTGCTTACTTCAGCCAACAGTTTCTCAAATTCATCCATATCCTCACCTCCTTTTCATCAGGATCAAAACCGGTTTCACATATATAGACGGGATACGCCGTAAAAAGGTTCATTTTATTTTTTCATACTATTTCTTGATTAAAATATTTATGCTTATCAACTTGGTTCAACAAAGGCTCTGCCAGTGCAGGTGAAAGAGGAATGTTCATTGGTTTCTCCGAGCTTCCCTGAATAATGGCGGGCTTAAGGCTGGGCAGTGATTGGGATGCTGTGTACCGATTCGGGCACCGTACCCATTCGGCGGCGAAAGGGTATACCGGCACTTACCAAGTGCGCGCCGGGAGGGGTCCGGGGAGGGCGGCTCTGGCGCGGGAGCTGGCCAGCGTTCAGCGCCTCCCCGGTCGGCTTCTTTGCTTCC
This sequence comes from uncultured Oscillospiraceae bacterium, assembly GCA_944385535.1. Lineage (GTDB taxonomy): Bacteria > Bacillota > Clostridia > Oscillospirales > Oscillospiraceae > Faecousia. The sequence goes on along the minus strand of CALWXR010000072.1, from coordinate 7,386 downwards.
TTTCTTGCCGAGACAAGAAAGGAAGGCCCCCGGCAGGGTAGGGGAGCACCCGGACGAGGGATGCGTTAAAACTTTCCTGGATTTTCGGCATACTTTTTGACAGAAAACCTGTTTTTTTCAGAAACTGAGTTAGCCAGATAAGCATAAAATCTTAAATCCAAATTGATTAAAGATTTTAAAAGAGAATCAGTATCAATCTACCGAGACTTCCCGTTTATCCATATGCCTTCAAAAAAAGGCGTTATCGTTCCCCGGGGCATAGAAAAAGCGGGCGGGAAGTGGTTTACTTCCTGCCCGCTTCTTTTCGCCGGAATCTGTATGGCGGCTGCTCTGGTTCAGCTGGTTATGGATACGGCCTTATGAGCGGCCGCTCCGCTTTTCGGGGATCAAACCTTCAGCTTGAGGACCAGCTTCTTGAAGCTGTGGGGCTCGTCCAGGTGAACGCCGGGCATGTGGGCATCCTCCGGGAACACCACATAGCAGTAGCCCTGGCCGATGCGCATAAAGTCCGCGTGGCCCGCGTACATGCCCTTGTCCTTGGCGGTGTTGAATTCTCCGTCCAAAGTCAGGGTGTTCAGGGGGGCCCAGCCTACGGTTTCCTCCCCTTCTACAATGTACTGAATGTCCAGATATTCCCGGTGGGCTTCAAACAGCTTGCCTTCGGCGGATTTGGTGAGGCCTTCCTGCACCAGAATTTTGTTGCCGCCGGACAGGGGGATGGTGCCGGGAACCCACTGCTCCATGTTGGCCACCGCCTCCATGGCCTCCTCCAGGCCGGGGATGATGGCCTGATACCGCTTCAGATCCTGAAAGGGACATACGATCATAATTCATTCTTCCTTTCTTGTAATTATAAATTCAGCAGCTGGGAAAAGCTGTCGATTTTCGCCGTATAGCCTGTGGGCGTTCCGAAGCCGTAGGCCGCCCAGATGAAGGGCACGCCCGCTTCTACCGTGGCTTCATAGTCTCCCTGGGTGTCTCCCACGTAGGCGCAGCTTTCAATGTGATAGGTTTCCATAAGACGGCGGATGGTGGCGCCTTTGCTGGTTCCGGTGTCCCCGAAGCACAGGTGGCCCTGGATATAGCCGCCCAAGCCCAGTTTGGAAACGCACAGTTCCGGGTAGCCCTTCTGGCTGTTGCTGACGATGAACAGCCGGTGCTTTTTGGACAGTTCCGCCATGGTTTCCCCAACGCCGGGATAGCCGATCTGGCAGGGGTTTTCCTCCAAATACCGGTTCTCCGTTGCCATGCACCGCTCCATCAGGGGCAGGCGTTCCTCTTCCGGCACCGAAGCGAACAATATGTCCGCGATTTCCGTCATCACCCTGCCGAACAGGAGCTTTAAGGTTTCGGCGCTGACCTTTAAGTGGTCCAGTCCTTCCCGTTCCAGCTGGATGTTGTACCCCTCCGCCACCAGGGCCCGGGAGTCCCAGAGGGTTCCGTCAATGTCAAAAATCAGGCTTTCGTAGTTCATGCTTCCTCCAGATGCCGCCGGATCCGGCCGGTAATCATATCCAAAGCCACCAGGTTTTTGCCTCCCTCGGGAACCACGATGTGGGCGTACTTCTTGCTGGGCTCTACGTACATTTCGTGCATGGGCTTTACCGTCTGCTGGTACTGACTCAGCACGCTTTCCAGGGTCCGGCCCCGCTGGTTTACATCCCGCTTGATCCGCCGGCACAGGCGAACGTCCGCGTCGGTGTCCACAAAAATCCGAATGTCCATCAGATCCCGCAGTTCCTTGTTTTCAAAAATCAGAATGCCCTCCACGATAATTACCTTTTTGGGGACGATGTGGATGGTCTCGCCGGAACGGTTGTGTACGGTGAAGTCGTACACCGGGCACTCAATGGCGTGGCCCAGGCGCAGCTCCTCCAGATGGTAGACCATCAGGCTGGTGTCGAAGGCGGCGGGTTCGTCGTAGTTTAATTTACAGCGCTCCTCGTAGCTTAGTTCGTCGTGGCGCTTGTAGTAATTGTCATGGCTGATCACGGTGACGTCCTGGGCGAAGCTGCGGATGAGATTCTCCATCAGGGTGGTCTTGCCGCTGCCCGTGCCTCCGGCAATGCCGATGACCAAAATGTTGTTGTCCATAATCCTTCCTCCCTAATTCAGGTCAGCTCTCCAGCAGATCCCGGGACAGCTGAAGCAGGGCATCGTCCGCCCGGCTGTTTTCTATGCGGATTTCCCCGGGCCCCCGGGAAAGAAGCCCCGCTTCCTCCAGCCGCCGCCGGGTCTCCCGGGCGGTGCCTTCCCCCCCGTCCAGCAGGAGTACCTGTTCCCCCACCACCCGGGAAATGGCCCGGGTGGCAAAGGGGTAGTGGGTGCAGCCTAAGACCACCGCGTCCAGCTTCCCGGCGTAGGGATCCAGCAGGGAATGGAGCAGTTTTTCCGCCTCCGGGGAATTTCCCCGGCCCGCTTCAATCAGCTCCACCAGACCGGGGGCGGGGAGCTTGTATACCCGGCAGCTGGTATCATACCGGCGCATCAGGCACTCAAATTTTTCTTCCCGCAATGTGATGGGGGTGGCCATGACGCCGATCCGGCCCCCCGGGAAGTGATCCGCCGCCAGCTTCAGGGCGGGTTCGATGCCGACGAGGATCCGATCCGGGTAAGCTTCCCGAAGCTCCCCGATGGCCACGGAGGTGGCGGTGTTGCAGGCGATCACCAATGCCTTGATCCCCCGGGCAAACAGGTTTTCCACCGCGGCGAAGGTGAGATCTCTTACCTGTTCTCTAGTTTTGGTGCCGTAGGGGGCGTTGGCGGAATCGCCGAAATACAGGTATCGCTCTCCAGGCATTAAGCTCCGCAGATGCCGCAGCACGCTGATGCCTCCCACACCGGAATCGAATACGGCAATGTAATCTTCTTTGTTCATGATGATTTCTGACTCCAAACAGCATGGATGGGTTTTTCTGAATATCAGTATACCAAATCCCCGGCCGTCTTGCAATGCCTCGTTGACTTTTTCCAGGATTTTTGCTATGGTGAGTGTATCATAGCGCCTGCTGAATAAGCCGAGGAAAGCGGCTTATTCCCCGCTGTAGGCGGGAAATTGAAAAAACGGCTCTTTCCAACCATTTTTTCAATTCAGGCACGTATCAATGTGTATTTTGGATGATGCGGCGCACCGCATCATCCAAACAGGCGCAAGATTTTTTCGCTGAAAGGCGGAAAAATCTTGCACCGGAACAACGCAAAAAAGTCCGGAAAGCCTTGGTTTGCAAGGACTTTTGCGTTGTTCAGTACACATTATCAAAACTACAGGAGGCAGGATCATGGAAAGCTACTTGTTCGTCATTGATTATCAGAAGGATTTTGTGGACGGTGCCCTGGGCTTCCCCGGGGCGGAAGGGCTGGACCAGGCCATTGCCGCCAAGATCCTGGCCTATGGAAAGGGCCGTGTGTTCTTTACCCGGGACACCCACTTTGAAAATTATCTGAGCACCCGGGAGGGCCGAAAGCTTCCCGTTCCCCACTGCTTCAAGGGGAGCGACGGCTGGCAGATCTACGGAAAAACCGCCCGTGCCCTGGAAGAGGTGGAGGCAAAGGCCATTGACAAGATTTCCTTCGGCATGGACGTGACCGACCCGGCCACCGCCGCAGTGCTTCCCGGGAAGGCCGACAGGATCGAGCTGGTGGGCCTGGTGAGCAACATCTGTGTGGTGAGCAACGCGGTGGTGCTCCAAAGCCGGTATCCGGATGCGGCCATTGTGGTGGACGCCGCCTGCACCGATTCCTTTGACAAGGCCCTCCATGAAAAAGTGCTGGATGTGCTGGAAGGACTGCAAGTCACCGTCACCGGCAGATAAGCAAATCCCCGGCTTCCGCCGGGGATCTGTTATTGGGTGACGATTTCCGAATCGGCGGCGTTTGCGATGGTGCTTTCGATTCCTGCCCGACAGGCGCTTCGGGTGGAGTAGCCGTCGGAGGCGGCGATGACAGAGCCGTTTCTGGCCCTCAGCCGAAACCGGTATTCTCCCGCCCGGTCCCGGTAGATTTCAAATTTCGGGTTGGTCATGAGCCGGGGATCGTCCGCGGTCAGATCCTGGATCCTGCCCAGTGCCGCGTTTTTCCGGACGCTTTCAATCCCCTTAAGGCACAGGGCCTGGCTGGTGTAGACCTGGGAGGCAAGCACCGTCTGGCCGTTCCCCGAACGCAGATCGAATTTTACCCCGGTGAGAACCCTTCGAATGACAAATTTTCCCATAGGTCACTCCGAAAGGGGAATGGTGAGCAGCTGCGTGGTTTGGATCTGCTCGGCGGCCGGGGCGCTGATGACGAAGGAAACCTCCAGGGTCTGAATCTGAGACATGGTCTCAAGTCCCAGCTCGTCGTAGGCGGCGAAGGTCCATAGATCGGCAATGGACCAGCAGTTGGGGAGAAGCTGGCTGAACAGCACCAGAGAAACCTCTTCTCCGTTTACATAACATTTGTCGATGTAAACCTGGACGGTTTCCTCCGAGGTGTTGTGCAGAGCAAACAACACTGAGTCATCGCCGCAGTCCTCGCCGCTGAGACCGCAGTAGGAGATCAGCAGATCCTGTTCCTCATACAGGGGGATGCCCAGCTGGGGCTGGGAGAAGGCCTGGGATTCCTCTCCGTAGGACAGGGTAATCAGGGGACTCTGGGCCACGGTCTCATAGGTCTCCTGCTCAGAAATCAGAAGGGAAAAGGTAAGCTGGCAGCATTCCGTAATACCCACGTCTGCCAGGGCGGCTTCCGACACAGACAGCACTCCGGTGGCTTCGCTTTGGGCTGCCAAATCCATATACAGCCCGGCATCGGTCATGAAGTGGTTTACATGGGCCTGCTCCGCCATAATGGTGACATCCTGCTGGCCGTCGTTGCGGGCATAGACCGGAAGCTCCATGGGAATCTCCTGGCCGGGCCGCCAGTTGGTGAGAACCTGGATCTGGCCGTCGTCGTAGAGCACGGTTCCCTCTGAAAATACACTGTAGTCCGGCTCCGGACGTGGTTCCTCATAAGCGGTAATTTCCCAGGAGACAGTGGTATTTTCCCGGGAGACGGACGTGGCGGCCTGATTTGTCAGAAAGACAAAGGCCAGGTTGATCACCAACAAAACTAAGACCAGCGTCAGGGCGAAAATCAGCCTGTTCTTGACGGTGCTGCCGTCTCCGCGGGTTCGGCGACTGGCACTCCCGCGTCCCGGAGAAGGCCGGCGGAACTGCCCGGCCGGAGCGGAAGCGGGGGGCGTGACAGCGCCATCCACGGCTCTGCCCTTGGAATGAATGGCATGGGAAAGCTCATCGGTGTAGGGCTCATAATAGCAGTGCGAGCATCGTTTTCCGTTGTAGGGCTTGCCGCAGCAAGGACAGTGGAATTTTGCCATAGAAATCCATCCTTTCCGTTGGTATTTACATTCATTATACCAACCGGGGGTGGATGGTGTCAATGCTTTCCCCAAAAAAGAAGCTCCCTCCCGGCTCCGGGAGGGAGATGAATCACAGCAGGGCGTTTTTCTTTTTCAGCACCCATTTTAGGGGCACATCCAAAGCGGCGGCGGCCAGGAAGCACACGCCCAGGCCCCAAAGGAGCACCAGCAAAGGATTTTTCGGGAAGTACAGCACCGGCTGGGTGTAGGCGGCGCATACGTTGAAAAAGACACAGTGGAGAAACCACATGAGCAAAGACCGGCGGCCGAGCCTGCCCAGCAGCGTCATAAAAAAGCCCTGAGGATTCAGCAGCTCCAGCAGATTGGCGGCGCACCAGACGAACACCGGGACAAACAGCACATCCACCACCAGGGCCGCTTCCGTCCATTGTCCCGCTGCGATGACCCGGCCCAGGGAGAACCGGGGGCAGAGGGCCCGGCCGAGAAAGACCGCCCCTCCCAGGCACAGCCACAGAAGAACCTTTCCCGGCCTGGAGCGGACGGCTTCCGCCAGGGGATCCAGAAGCCGTCGGATCAGATCATGCTTGCCGAACAGAAAGCCGCTGACGATGCAGGGGAGCCAGTCTTTCAGCTGGGTAAGCGCGGCGCCGGCAATGCCCTCCGGGCACAGCGCCTGAAGAACCGTCAGGCCGCCGCTGAGAACACCCCCAAACACAAGCAGATCCGCCGGCAGGCTCAGGGAGCACCGGGCCATCACCGGAAGCAGAAGCATAGCCGCACAGTAAAACCAGACGTACCAGCAGAAGGTCATAATGGGCGTGTCCAGGGCAAGCAGCTCCAGCAGGAAGCCCTTGGCGGTAAACTGCCAGCAGCCCAGTCCCAGGGCCAGGGCCATCAGGGGCAGATACACCGCCCAATAGGAGATCAATACATCGGTGATCTTTTTCAGGCTGTAGCGGAAGCCCCGCCCGCCGCCCAGGGCGTAGAAATACCCGGTGAGGAAGGCGAACACCGGCACGCAGATCTGGAAGGGCCAGCGCAGCTTCTGAAGAATCTGGGAAAACAGTCCGTAATCCATGCTGTGCCATTCCGGATAGGTGAAGAAGTGGTGGATGAACATGAAGATCAAGGCAATCCCCTTAATGGCGTCGGAAACGGGACGGGACAGATATCCGGCGGAAGGGACGCTTGCCTGGGGAGCGTCGGGTTTGACCATGGCGGCATTCTCCTGACAAGATAAAATATGGAAGCTGTGTTGATTATAGGCACGGGCGGCGGGGTTTGTCAAGACTGCCGCCCTATGGAAAAGGACAAAAATACCGGGGGCGGTTTTGAAACCGCCCCCGGATGGGGAATTATTCTTCTGCGGAGAACTGATCCTTGCCTACGCCGCAAAGTTCGCATTCGAAGTCTTCCGGCAGGTCTTCCCACTTCACACCGGCTTCGTCCTCGTCGTAGACCCAGCCGCACACGTCGCATACATATTTCATAACAGATTCCTCTTCGTTGATTTTGTAATCCCGTTTCCTTGGGAATGGTTGGTTTATTCCATGACTTCCATGGGTTTGCCGCAGCACCGGGGGATGACCTCCCCGGCCTTGATGTGCAGCAGCTTATGACAGATGGGGCAGTATACGTCCACATCCTTTTCCGCCCGAACCACCGGGATCAGGGGCTTGCCTAATTCCATAGCTTGTCTCCTGTTATTCGCTGAAGGTATAGCGGATGAAGTTGCCCTTGCCGTCGCCGGTGATGAACAGAGGCTCGCCCTCCGGGGTGACAGTCTCATCGATCACCGGGAAGGGGGCGTTTTCCTTCACCCAGCCGGCGGGGGAGTCAGACTGAACTTCCAGAAATTCCTTCTTGCTGTGCTTGTCGCCGCCGCAGGGGTTGATGACTTCCACAAAGACTTCATAGGTTTTCATGGGGAGATCCTCCTTTTGTCTGGTTAAATAGTCTCTTGTAAAACTCAAAAACCCATTGAAAACACTGGATTTTTTGAGATAATTACTACTGATTTTTCTCCATTT
>CALWXR010000071.1 GCA_944385535.1 uncultured Oscillospiraceae bacterium | reverse complement strand
ACAATTATGCGCGAGATTCCATTTTTTGTCACTACAATACTGTGTTCGCTATCACACAAGTTTTTTCATTGAACCAAAAAACATGAAAAAGATCATTGCCCTGCTGATGGTCATGGCCCTGTGCCTGAGCCTGGCCGCCTGCGGCGGTTCCGGCGAGGACGCCCAGACCACCGAGGCGCAGACTGAGGCCCAGACCGAGGCTCAGACGGAAGCCACGGATGCTTCCCAGGAGGGCGAGACCCAGGAAGCCGCAGCAGCTTCTGATTTTAAGGTAGGCGCTATCTACATCAACAGCAAAAACGACACCGCCGGCTACACCTTTGCCCATCACAACGGTATTACCACCGCCATGGAGGAGCTGGGCCTGGACGTGGACAGTCAGCTGGTGATCGTGGACGAGGTTCCCGAGGACAAGGAGCAGGTTCTGGCCGCCATCGACACCCTGGTGGGCGAGGGCGCCAACATCATCTTCGGCATTTCCTTTGGCTACATTGACGCCATGGAAGAGGCTGCCGCCGAGTACACCGACGTGATCTTCTCTCACGCCACCGGCTACAAGTCCAACGAGACCAATTTCAACAACTACTTCGGCCGGGCTTACCAGGCCCGCTACCTGTCCGGCATCGCCGCGGGCCTCAAGTCCCTGGAGACCGGCAATAACAACATCGGCTATGTGGCCGCCTACGGCACCGAGTACGCCGAGACCTGCTCCGGCATCAACGGCTTCGCCCTGGGCGTTCAGGCTGTGAACCCCGACGCCAAGGTGTTTGTGAAGAAGCTGGGCGCTTGGGCTGACGAGGTCAACGAGTCCGCCTTCGCCACCGAGCTGATCGAGTCCTACGGCTGCGGCATCATCGCCCAGCACTGCGACTCCGCCCAGCCCCAGATCGCCGCTGAGAACGCCGGCGTCTTTGGCTGCGGCTACAACTCCGATATGACCCCCGACGCTCCCAAGGCCCACCTGACCGCCGCCATCTGGAACTGGAATGTGTACTACCGCACCGCCATGGAAGCCGCCATGACCTGCGGCACCGCCGATAAGTTCGTGGAGACCATGGGTTCCCCCGCTTACTACGGCGGCCTGGCGGAAGGCTTCGTGGATGTGTCCCCCCTGTCCGAGAACTGCGCCGAAGGCACCCAGGAGATCATTGACCAGGTCAAGGAGCTGATCGTCTCCGGTCAGTGGGACGTGTTCTCCGGTGTGAAGCTGGAGATTGCCGACGGCGCCATCAATCAGGTGGAAGCCGCTCTGGTGGACAACGCCGGTAACGAGATCGTTGCCGCCGGCGGCCCCTCTGTGGAGGACGGCGTCATCACCGGCACCATGAACTACTACGTGGCCGGTGTGGAAGAAGCATAAGCAATCAGACCTGTAACAGAAAACCGGGTCGGCCTTTCATCCGGCCGGCCCGGTTTTTTCAAAGCCGTGAGACAGAAAGCAGACCCTGCTTGCCGTCTCATGTCTTTGAAGCAGCAAGGAAAAGAAGGAGGGAAGCTTCATGCCGCAGCAGTATGCCATTGCGCTGAAGGGGATTTGCAAGTCCTTCGGCAGTGTGGCAGCCAACAAAAATGTGGATCTGAATGTCAGACCCGGAGAGATCCTCGCCCTGCTGGGTGAAAACGGCTCCGGAAAAACCACCCTGATGAACATGCTTTCCGGTATCTATAAGCCGGACAGCGGCCAGATCTTCGTGGAGGGGAAGGAAGTGTCCATCGACTCGCCCGAGGACGCCAAGCGCCTGGGAATCGGGATGGTGCACCAGCACTTTAAGCTGGTGGACGTGTTCTCCGCCGCGGACAACATCTGGATGGGCAAGGAGAAAACAGGCCTGACCCTGAAAAAGGACCGGTATGACCAGATTGAGGAAATGGCGAAGAAATTCGGCTTCGACCTGGATCCCAGGAAAAAGGTCTACAACATGTCCGTCTCTGAAAAGCAGACCCTGGAGATCGTCAAAGTTCTGTACTACGGGGCCAAGATCATCATTCTGGACGAGCCCACGGCGGTGCTTACCGTCCAGGAGATCCGCAAGCTCTTTGGCGTTCTGCGGCGGATGAAGGAGGAAGGCCACTCCATCATCATCATTACCCACAAGCTCAACGAGGTCATGGAGATCTCCGACCGGGTGGCAATTTTGCGCAAGGGGGAGTATATCACCACGGTGAATACTTCGGAAACCAACGAGCAGGCCCTGACCGAGTGGATGGTGGGGCATAAGGTGGACTTAAACATCGACCGGCCCCCTATGGCCAAGACCCGGCCGCTGCTGGAGGTTCGGGACGTGACCATCCGCTCTGACGAGGGGGCGGTGGCCATCGACTCCGTGAACTTCTATATCCGGGGCGGCGAGATCCTGGGCGTGGCGGGGATCGCCGGCTGCGGCCAGAAGGAGCTGTGCGAGGCCATTGCCGGACTGCGGCCCATTGAAAAGGGCCAGATGATCCACAAGGGAGATAACATTGTGGGCCTGTCCCCCAAGGCCATTTTGGAAAAGGGCATTTCCATGTCCTTCATCCCCGAGGACCGGCTGGGCATGGGCCTGGCTCCCTCATTGTCCATTACCGACAATATGCTGCTGAAAAATTACGCCGACGGGAAAGGCCCCTTTGTGGACCGGAAGCGGGGCCGGGCCGACGCGGAGCAGGTGATCCGGGAGCTGGAGGTGGTCACACCCTCCACCCAGACCCCGGTGCGCCGTCTGTCCGGCGGCAACGTGCAGAAGGTGCTTTTGGGCCGGGAGATCAAGGCCGGGCCCAACGTAATCATCACCGCCTACCCGGTGCGGGGCCTGGACATCAATTCCTCTTACGCCATTTACAACATCCTCAACAAGCAGAAGCAGGCGGGCGTGGGCATTTTGTTCGTAGGCGAGGATCTGGACGTGATGATCGCCCTGTGCGATAAGATCATGGTGCTGTGCCACGGCAAGGTCATGGGCGTGGTTCATGCCCACAAGACCACCAAGGAAGAGCTGGGCTTGATGATGACCGGCGCCCTGGATCTGACCTATAAATATGAGGATAAGCCTGCGGGCTTTGCCAAGGACACCCGCTTTGAAACCCGGGACGAGGCAGAGGAGGACTGAGGATGGGACTGCGGATCGTAAAACGGGACGACTGTCCCCTGTGGAAAAAATGCTGCTTCTACCTGGCGGCGGTGGTCATTGCCCTGGGGCTGGGAGCGGCGCTGCTTGCCAGCCTGGGGGTGGATCCGGCGGCCTACTACAGCCGGATGTTTACCATGGGCACCATTGGCAATAAAATCGCCTATAAGGTGTATATCAACTATCTGAAGGAGTGGGTTCCTCTGGCTCTGACCTCCGTTGCCCTGTCCCTGGCCTTTAAGATGCGGTTTTGGAACATCGGCGGCGAGGGCCAGTTCATCATGGGCGCCATTGCCGCGGCCTGGGTCGCCTTCCAGGCGGGGCCGGTGCTGCCGGTGGCCGTGAGCCTGATCCTGATGTGTCTGGCGGCCATGGTGGTTGCGGGGCTTTACGGACTGATCGCCGGTGTGCTGAAGGTGAAGTTCGGAACCAACGAGACGTTGATGACCCTGATGCTCAACTATGCGGCGCTGTATGTGCTTACATTCCTGGGGGAGACCAAGGCGGACTGGAACTTCTTCCTGGATGAAAAATCTGTCCGCCCGGTGTTCGCCAGCTTCAGCAAAATCGTATCCTTCCCCTCCATCCCCATGGGGGAGAAGTTCACTCTGAACATCTGCGTAATCCTGACGCTGGTCATTGGCGCGGCGGTATATGTCTATCTGAAATACACCAAGCAGGGCTATGAGATCGCCGTGGTGGGCGACAGCGCCGGTACCGCCCGGTACGCGGGCATGAAGGTTCCGAAAATCGTGCTGCGCACGGTGTTCCTGTCCGCCAGCCTGGTGGGCCTGGCCGCCGCCTTTAAGGTGGGCACCGCCGGGATCCTGTCCACCTCCATCACCGACGATGTGGGCTGGACCGGTATCATTGTGGCCTGGCTGTCCCAGCTGAACACCGCCGCTATTTTCCTGGTGTCCGCCTTGATCTGCGTGCTCCAGTACGGCTCCACCGTGGCGGCTGCCACCTTCTCTCAGGTGGATTCCAGCTTCGCCAATATGCTCCAGGGTGCCATTTTGTTCCTGGTGCTGGCGGCGGATTTCTATACCCGGTTCCGGGTGGTGCTGGTGAAGAAAGGAGGCAAAGACAATGGAAATGGATAAGCTTGGGGTGATTACCTCCTTCATTCACAACATTGTGGTCTACAACATCCCCCTGCTGTACGGCACTACCGGGGAGATCCTGGTGGAAAAGTCCGGCAGCCTGAATCTGGGCGTGGAGGGCATTATGGCGGTGGGGGCTATTTTCGGCTACATCTGCGGCTGCTATGCCAACTCCCTGGGGGTGGGCATCGCCGTGGCCTTCCTGGCAGGGGCCCTGTGCGGCCTGTTGTTCGCGGCTTTGACGGTATCCCTTCAGGCCAACCAGAACATCACCGGCCTGACCCTGACCACCTTTGGCCTGGGCGTGTACTTCTTCGTAGGCAACGGCCTGAAGGCCCAGGGCTGGCCCGCCATGAACGATTACGCCAACATTAAAAACGGCTTCGCCGATCTGCCCATTCCGGTACTATCCCAGATCCCCTTGGTGGGGCGGGGACTGTTCAGCCACAACATCCTGGTGTATCTGGGCGTGGCCATTGCTTTGGGCATGTGGTGGTATTTAAACCGCACCACCCCGGGCCTGAAGCTTCGGGCCATTGGGGAAAACCCCGGCTCCGCCGACTCGGTGGGCATCAACGTCACCCGGATGAAGTATCTGCACATTTGCCTGGGCTGCGGCATCATGGGCATCGGCGGCTACTATATGGGCCTGAATATGTCCGGCTCCTTCAACTCCAGCTGCTGGATCAACGGATACGGCTGGATTGCGGTGGCGTTGGTAATCTTCGCCAACTGGAACCCGGCTCTGGCCATCGGGGGTACCTTCATCTTCGGCTTCTTCAACACCCTGCGGGTCTCCGGCAGTTCCCTGGCGGCGGCGTTCCCCGGGATCTTAGGCTGGCTGGCGATGATCCCCACCCAGCTGTATCAGGCCCTGCCCTTCCTTATCACGGCCATTGTGCTGGTGGTGTCCTCCATCCGGCAGAAGGAAGGATCCGGTTTGCCTGCGGCTTTGGGCTTAAACTACTTCCGGGAAGAACGATAATTACACGGGGCGCCGGTCTGGCGCCCCGGTTTGGCTTTTATAAGGAGGAATTTTCATGGGCCGTATTTTAGTTTCCGGACTGATTAACACGGAAACCGCCGCCCGGGTGCGGGGGTTTCCCATTGGGTATTATCCCATTGATTACCCCTTCTTCGGGGTGGATACCGCCGTATCCGGAGTGGCCTACAACATCGCCCGGGCCTTGACCACCCTGGGAGATGAAGTTACCCTGGTATCCATGACCGGCAAGGATTTCCAGGCGGACTATATCCGGGCCGCTCTGGCCGAGGACGGGATCAGCGGGGCGTATATCCGTCAAGACCTGAGCCAGACCCCCAACTCTGTGGTGCTTTACGACCAGGAGGGGAAGCGGCAGGTCTACTGCGATCTGAAGGATATCCAGGAAACCGCCTATGAGTTTGACCGGGTGCCTTTGGAGACGGTGGACCTGGTGGCCGCCTGCAACATCAACTTTAACCGGCCCCTGCTTGCCGCCGCCAAAGCGGCGGGAAAGACCATCGCCACGGATGTCCATGTGCTTGGGGATATTCAGGACGACTATAACCGGGACTTTATGGCCGCGGCGGACATTTTGTTTCTCAGCGACGAGGCCGTTGGAGAGGACTACCGGGGCTTTCTGAGTGGGCTGGCCCGGACCTACCGGAATCAGATCATCGTCCTGGGCCGGGGGGCCAAAGGCGCGGCCATGTATCTGCGGGATACGGGAATGCTCTATGCTCTTCCGGCGGCGTCCTCGGGCTGTGGGGGAAATACGGTGGGGGCGGGGGACGCCCTGTTCAGCGGATTTCTCCATGGCTATGTCCGGGGACTGCCCCCTTTGGAGGCCCTTCACCGGGCACAGGTGTTTGCCGCCGCCAAGATCCGTGTCAGCGGCGGGGCCAAGGGATTTCTGACGGAAGAGGAACTGAAGGACGCTCTGGTCAATGTGCCCCATCCAATCCCGGCGATCCATTCCCTTTTTGGTTAAATAGGATAAAAACTCTAAATGAGCAGATTTGAAAAATGCACAATTTCGGATTTGCACTGGAGCGGGAGCTCCCAAGGCTCCAAAAGTGTAAAGGGAGCTGGCCCGCAGGGCCTGAGGGATTGTGCAGTGAAATGTTGCGAATTCGCCCGCACTTCGGCAAAAAGGGAAGCGCCCTGCCGCGTCAATCCCCCAGTCACGGCTTCGCCGTGACAGCTCGCTGCGGCGAGCCCGGTCGCGGCTCTGACTGCCCACCGGGCAGTCATTCACTACCGCGACTGCGCTTGGCTTACCCTTTACACAAGGGGGCCTTTGACTGCTTCCTTTTTCTGCAATTTGTGTACAATTTGAATTTGCTCATTTAGAGTCTTTTTGATAACAATGTAAACAATGGTGCCCTAGGCGAACAGAAATATGGAGCCGGACAGGAATACGAAGATATTTTTTATCTGCACTATGATATTGGCATCGGCGGCGCGCTGATCCTTCACAATAAGCTCTACCGCGGTGCTCACATGGCTGCGGGTGAGATCGGCTATATGTTGCTGGGACAGGAGTTTCAGCGGGGCGGCTTTCAAACAGAGGGCGCCGCTGAGCAGGTGCTTTCCGGTCAGGCCCTGATTTCCCTTTTTCAAGAGAATGGGGACGAAACGCATCTCGATGAGCTGTTCCTCGCATATGAACAGGCACGGCCGGATATAATCGCGGTATTTGAGAAGGTTTTTGCCTGTTTCAGCACCATGCTTGTCAATCTGGTAAGCGTGATAGACCCCCAAGTCATCATTCTCTCCGGGCGGATCGGCAAGCGGCTGTATCCTTATGTCAAGCCCTATCTGCAATCCATGCTGGAGCGGCATGTTCCCTACGTTCCGGATATTGTCTGCTCCACAATGAACAACACAGAAAGTATATACGGCACCATCAGCGCCGCTTTGAATTACCTGGATGAGATCGACATTCAAACGCTGAAACAGCGCATCACGGAAAGTCAGGCGCTTTAAACGTATACCCCCGGTATTCCTGTGTCAAATCCGGAAACTGCCATGCCGCAGCAGTTGCGTATTCGTCCAAGCCCCCATAGCAGTTTTCTGGTAAGAGAAAAGCGCAAGCCGCTTTTATGGAATTACACACCTTCAGTGTGTGAATAAGTCGTTATCACGACTTGTTCAGCAGACATCAGTTAGGAACTGACCCGCCAAGGCCGCCTTGTCCTGACGGTCAAGTCCCGGTGTCAGGTTGGGCATCCTCTGCGTGGAGTCCTGGTCAACCATTTACGAACACCCATGCTGCAAGGTTTGGTTCCATTTCGAAGAAACCGGAATCCCGCTGATGGGGCTGGGCGCTCCAAACGCCGCTCTTGAATATGAATACTGAGGGAGACCATTTGGCTTCCCTCAGCTTTTTATAGATTCATACGCCGCAAGGCGGTGTCGTGCCCATGCCAGCCGCAGGCGAAAAGCCCTGGAAAGCTGCAGCCTTCCAGGGCTTTTTTCATTGTCCGTTATACATTCGTGGGCGGGTTTATTCCGGGGAATTGTCCTCCGGTACCAGGATGTTCAGCAGGAACACCAGCAGGAAGGACACCATCAGGGAGCTGCCCAGAATATTCTTCAGCAGCTGGGGGCAGAACTGCAAAATGCTGGGTACGCTTTCGATGCCCACGCCGATGGCCAGGGACACGCCCACGATCATTTTGTTCCGGTAGTTCAGGGGCTGCTCGCTGATCAGCTGGATGCCGGACATGGTAATGGCGGCAAACACCGTCACCGTAGCGCCGCCCAGCACCGGCTGGGGGATGGTGGTCATCAGGGCCCCGAACTTGGGCAAAAAGCCCGCAGCCAGCATGATGAGCCCCACGATCAGGAACACCCGCTTGGCCACCACCTTGGTGGTGCAGATCAGGCCCACATTCTGGCTGTAGGGGTCGGTAGGCAGGCCGCCGATGCAGGCGCCGATCATGCCGCACAGACCCTGGCCCTTGATAGCCCCGCCCAGCTCCCGGTCGGTAGCCTCCCGGCCAAAGCCGCCCATGGCGGTGGAGGACACGTCGCCGATGGTCTGCACCGCCTGGACGATGTACATAAGCACCATCATTAAAATGGCGTCAAAGTGGAATTCCAGGCCGAAGTGGAAGGGCTTGGGAAGGGACACCCAGGCGGCGGTCTTTACCTCTTCAAAAGAGACCATGTCCCCCATCAGCAATGCCAGCACATAGCCAACTCCGATGCCTATGAGCATGCCGGACACCCGGATATAGCCCTTTCCGAACAGGCTGCACCCCAGGGTCACCGCCAGGGTCACCAGGGCCAGAATCCAATACTGGGCGGAGCCGAAGGTGCCCGCGCTCTGAGCTGCGGAACCGCCGCCCATGTAGGTGATGGCGGTTTTATACAGGGAAAGGCCGATGCACAGCACCACCGTGCCGCTGACGATGGGCGGGAAGAACCGGCGAAGCTTGCCAATGAACATGCCGATGAAAATGGACAGGAAGCCCGCCACCAGCTGGGAGCCGAAAATGGCGGCGATGCCGTACTGGGTGCCGATCATAGTCAAAATGGGCATATAGGCAAAGGCCACGCCCATGACGCTGGGCAGCCCCATGCCAAAGCCCCACACCGGGAACAGCTGCAGCAGGGTGGTGATGCCGCCGATGGTCATGGCGGCCTGGGTCAGCAGGATCTTGTCAGCGGCGGGCAGGGACAAGGTGGTGGCGATGAGCATAGGCGGGGTGATGTTTCCCACCAGCATAGCCAGTACATGCTGCATGGCCATGGGGAAGGCCTGTCCCCAGCCTGGCTTGCCGTTCAGGGTGAACAGGGCGGTATTCTCTTTTGACATAAGGCACCTCTTTCCAAAAAGGTTGGCATAGTTACAAGATAATACTACCATATTCGCCAAATCCTGTCTATGCAGAGAATTTGCCGCCTTTTCGGCGGAAAACTGCATATTTTTCACAAAAGGGACAATCTGGCCAAATCCTCCCGGGTGTCCACGTCCTCCAATTCCCGGGGGTCCTCCACAGGAAGAAAGCGAACCCGGTGGGCATACCGCCGGGCCAGATACCCGCCCCCTGTTCCCTGGGGCAGATTTTTCAGCTCCGGGAAGGCCCATTTGGGAAAGAGCACCGGCGCCCCCGGTCGATCCTCAAAGGCTGGGCGCAAAATCACTTCCGGCCCGTTTACCGCCCCCAAGGCCAGGGCCGCCACCGTCTCCCGGCGAAGCAGGGGCTGATCCGCCGGACAGAACAGGCAGCCGTCCAGATCTTCCATTTGGGAAACCCCCAGCCGGACGGTGTCGCTGCGGTAGGAAAGATCGTGAAAGATTACCTCCACTCCCCGCTCCCGGCACAGGGCCGCCGCCTCTTGACTGCGGGTCACCACCACCCGGCGGGCAAAGATCCCCTCCGTAGCATCCAGGGCCCAATGGATCAGGGGCTTTCCCCGGAAGGGGGCGGTGAGCTTATTCCCGCCGAACCGCTTCCCCAGGCCGGAGGCCAGGATCACACAGCCATAGCTTCCATAGGGCCGGTCCAGATCCAGGGTAAAGGGATCCCGGGCAATTTCCTCCGGCAGGGCCCCATCGGGCTTTCGAACCGCCAGAATCAGCCGCTTCCGTTCCCCAAGGCGGGCCAGGGCGGACAGATAGTCCTCCGCTTTGGATTCCAGGTAGCCGATTTCATCTACGGAAGCCCATTCCCCCGGGGCCTCCCCGGCGGATATCAGCGCTTCCCGGCCCAAGCCGGAAAAGCCCTCCGGAACGGGCCTCATTTTTCCTTCGGTTCCCGGAAGATTGGGGTCAAAGATCCCGATGGGAACGGTCCGCCCCGTTGGGTTATCCCGCAGGTACACCCCTTCCCCCGGAACCGCCCAGGTGGTGACCCCGGGCAGAATTTCCGGGCACAGGGCCCAAAGCAGGGTGGTTTTTCCCGCGCCCCGGCCTCCGGTGATCACCAGATGCCGCTTACCACTACTTTGGAAAGAATTCCAGATACAGCCGCTGGTTGGCCTGAACACAGGCGTCCCGGTATTGCTCATAGCGCCTCAGCCACTCCTTTCCCTCCGGCGTCAAAGAGCTTCCTCCTCCGTCCTGGCCCCCGGTGACCCGCACCGTCAGGGGATAGCCCAGGGCTTTTTCCGCGTTTTTGATCAGCTTCAGGGCCTTGGTGTAGGCCATGCCCATGGCAGCCGCCGCGCTCCGGAGGGAGCCGGTCTGCTCCACCAGGTTCAGCAGCCGGAAGGGGCCTTCCCCGAAGAACTTATCTCCATGATCGTCTACAATGACGATTTTCGTTACCGCTTTCATTCCTGTCCCTCCCACAGCATTACCAGCTGCTTTTCTCCCCGTCCGTTGGACACCTCCTGAAGGCTCACCGGGCCGTAAATTTGGCTTAAGCCCGCCTCTATGGTCTGCAGGTCATCCTCTCCGGGCTTGAGGACCCCCAGCAAGCTTCCCTCCCGGATCAGCAGGAGCCGGTGGCAGTGGTTCAAAGCCAGGGCCGGGTCATGCAGGCTCACCAAAGCGCACCGGCCCGGTTCCCCAAGCCACCGCTTCACCAAGGCCAGCATCCGTCGCCGCAGGGGAAAGTCCAGGGCGCTTTCCGGCTCGTCCAAAATCAGCATTCTCCGATCCGCCGCCATGGCCCTGGCCAGCAAACACAGCTGCTGCTGCCCCCGGCTCAAGGTTCGGTAATTGTCCTCCTGCCGCCCTTCCAATCCCACCAGATCCAATATTTCCGCCGCCCGCTTCTTCATGCCGGGAGCGGGCCCTTCCAGCAGTCCCAAGTCCGCGTGGAAGCCCATCATCACCGTATCCAGGGCGGAAATGTCCAGCTCCAGCCCGCTTTTCTGGGGCACGTAGCCGATTCGCCTTCCCAGCGCCTTGGGGGAGAGGCGTTCCAGCATCTGCCCCTCCAGGGTACAAGTTCCCTTGTGGGGCAGACTTCCGCAGATTGCCTTAATCAGGGTGGTTTTGCCGCTGCCGTTGGCCCCCAGGAGCCCCGTCAGGCAGCCCTCCTCAATGGAAAAGGAGCAGTGGGAAACGATATTTTTTCCGCCGTATCCCGCGCAAATGTCCTGGGCGGTAAAAAAGCTCATCCGTCCCGCCCTCCTTTGACAATGAGATAAATGAGAAAGGGCGCTCCCAGCAGGCTGGTGAAAATGCTCACCGGCAGCTCCGCCTGGCCCGCGCTTCGCGCGAAGATATCTCCGGCGCACAGCAGGCACCCTCCAATAAGCCCGCTGAATACCATGGTTTCCCGGCGGTTGCTCTTGGTAATCATCCGGGCGCAGTGGGGGGCCATCAGACCTACGAAGCTGATCAGGCCCGTAAGACTCACCACCGCCGCCACCAGCAGCGTGGCGGTAAGCAGCACCATCAGCCGCAGGGCTCCCACATTCACCCCCAAAGCCCTGGCCTCCCCCTCCTCGTTGGCAAGCAGGATCACC
Organism: uncultured Oscillospiraceae bacterium; assembly: GCA_944385535.1. Taxonomy (GTDB): domain Bacteria; phylum Bacillota; class Clostridia; order Oscillospirales; family Oscillospiraceae; genus Faecousia. The sequence goes on along the minus strand of CALWXR010000071.1, from coordinate 1,841 downwards.
TGACGGTGGAGGGCGAAGAGGATCCCCAGGCAAAGGGCGCAGAGAATCAGGTGCGCCGGAAGGTCATAAATACTGATCCCGGACAGGCTGCCCATAATCCAGTACTCGATTGCCGCCAGCTCCCGCTCCGGGTCGGCGGTGAGCTTCAATGTCATAAGCGCCGTCTGTGCCAGGGCGTGGACGGCGATGCCGGACAGCACCACCGCCCCGCTTCGCCCCGTGGAATCCAGACGGGCCAGGGCCAGGGCCGACATCACCGCCAGCAGCGCCCCGGCAAAGGCGGACATGGTGACGGCGGCGGCAGAGGAGCAGAATAAGATCCCCGCTGCCGCCCCCGCGCTGGCTCCCGAGGCCACCCCGATCACATCCGGAGAGGCCAGGGGATTGCGAAACACCGTCTGATACACAAAGCCCGCCGCCCCCAGGGCGAAGCCCCCCGCCACGCCCATAACCGTCCTGCCCAGGCGCAGCGTCAAAAAAATCTTCCACTGGTAGGGATCCCCGGAAAGCAGCGCCCCGAGGGTCAGGGGATATTTGCCCACAAACAGGCTGACCGCCGCCAGCGCGGCCAGAAACAGCCCGCCGGCGGCGATCCAAAGTTTATTGGTTTTCCCCATAGGTAAAGTCATAGAAGGTTTCATAATAGCCGTTGGCGGCCTCCAGCCAGGCGTCCTCCGTGACCTGCTCCGGATGGAGGACGGAGGCCAGCCATACAGCCCCCAGAATGCCGCTGGGCACCGGGCTGTCCCAGGCTTCCGCGTCCCCGGGCATCTGATACACATTGCCTTCCGCCACGGCGGCGCAGCCGGACAGGTTCTTGTCGGAAAGCACATCCTCCACGGTGTATTCCGCGTCGGAGGCCAGGATGATGTATTCCGGATCCCAGGCCAGCACCTGTTCATAGCTCACCTCCGCCCAATAGGCGTCGGTGATCTCCGCGGCTGCGTTCTGACCGCCCGCCAGGGTTATGAGGGAGGACTGATACATGGCTTCTCCCGCAGTGGACAGGAAGGAGGAATTGCCCGCCAGGTATACGGTGGGCTGCTCCGCCCCGGCCAGCAGCGCGGTCAGGCTCTGCTCCTGTTCATCCAGGAAGGCAAGGATCTCCGCCCCCCGCTCTTCCGTGCCGGTGGCCTGGGCCAGCAGGGAAACCATTTCCTCCGCCAGATCCTGGCTTTCCGGATTGACCAGAAGGGCGGGGATACCCAGTTCCTCCAGGGTCTGGGCAGCGTCGGCCAGCTTCTGGGGCAGGATCACCAGATCCGGCTCCAGGGCGGCGCAGCCCTCCAGATCAAACTGCTTGGCGGTGCCCACGTTGGGCTTGTCCAGCAGTTCCGGGGCGCTCAGGCTGTAAATGGGCCGGGAATCGGCCTTGGCCTCCAAGCCCACGATCTTCTCTTCCAGCCCCAGGCCGATGAGGGCGCTGGTGGAGATGTAGTAGCCGCTGACAATTTTCTCCGGCTGGCCTTCCAGGGTCACGGTACGGCCCGCTTGGTCGGTCAAGGTCATGGGATAACCCTCAGCTTGAGCAGCGGTTTCCCCGGTGGTCTCCACCGGAGCGGTGGTCGGAACCGTGGTTTCCGGGGCGGTGGTCGGATCCGCGGTCTCCGGGGCGCAGGCCATCAGGGACAGGGCCAAAGCCAGAACCAGAAGCAAGGAAATTCTCTTTTTCATATGTCTCTCCTTTTAAGCGTTGTTGTTTCAAAACTACAACCGAAGTATAACATTTCCCCTTTTCAAAATCAAGATACATGATATAATAATATATGCTTATCGACTTGGTTCAGCAAAGGCCCTGCCAGTGCCGGTGAGAGAGGAATGTTCGTTGATTCCTCCGGGCT
>CALWXR010000070.1 GCA_944385535.1 uncultured Oscillospiraceae bacterium | reverse complement strand
TCCTGCAGGGTGTAGGCAGCGCCGTAAGCCTCCAGGGCCCAGACTTCCATTTCGCCGAAACGCTGGCCGCCGAACTGGGCCTTGCCGCCCAGGGGCTGCTGGGTGACCAGGGCATAGGGGCCGGTGGAACGGGCATGGATCTTATCGTCTACCAGATGGTGCAGCTTCAGGTAGTAGGGGTAGCCCACGGTGACCAGATTGTCAAAGGGCTCGCCGGTACGGCCGTCGTACAGGACGGTCTTGCCGTCCTCCCGCAATCCAGCCAGCTTCAGGGTGTCCCGGATGTCCTTCTCGTTGGCGCCGTCGAACACGGGGGTGGCTACATGCCAGCCCAGAGCCTTGGCTGCGTAGCCCAGATGGACCTCCAGCACCTGACCGATGTTCATACGGGAGGGCACGCCCAGGGGGTTCAGCACCACGTCCAGGGGGGTGCCGTCAGGCAGGAAGGGCATATCCTCCTCCGGCAGAACCCGGGAGACAACGCCCTTATTGCCGTGACGGCCGGCCATCTTATCGCCTACGGAGATCTTCCGCTTCTGGGCAATATACACCCGGACAGACTTGGTAACGCCGGGGGCCAGCTCGTCGGAGTTTTCCTTGGTAAACACCTTCACGTCCACCACGATGCCGCTTTCGCCGTGGGGCACCTTCAGGGAGGTATCCCGGACTTCTCTTGCCTTTTCGCCGAAAATGGCCCGCAGCAGCCGCTCTTCCGGAGTCAGCTCCGTCTCGCCCTTGGGGGTGACCTTGCCCACCAGGTAGTCGCCGGAGCGAACCTCCGCGCCGATGCGGATAATGCCGTTCTCGTCCAGATCCTTCAGGGTGTCCTCGCCCACGTTGGGGATATCCCGGGTGATCTCTTCCGGGCCCAGCTTGGTGTCCCGGGCCTCGGTCTCGTGCTCCTCAATGTGGATGGAGGTGAACACGTCCTCCCGGACCAAACGCTCGTTAAGCAGAATGGCGTCCTCGTAGTTGTAGCCTTCCCAGGTGACGAAGCCAATGAGCACGTTCTTGCCCAGGGCCACTTCGCCGCCGGAGCAGGAAGGACCGTCGGCAATGATCTGCTCGGTTTCCACCCGCTCGCCTACCACCACGATGGGCCGCTGGTTGATGCAGGTGCCGGCGTTGGAACGGGCAAACTTGGTCAGGTGATGGGTGCAGGTTTCGCCGGAGTCATATTTTACCGTGATATCGGTAGCGGACACGCCGGTGACCACGCCGCTTCCCTTGGCCTTGATGCACACCTCGGAGTCCACGGCGGCCTTGTGCTCGATGCCGGTGGCAACGATGGGAGGCTCGGTGGTCAGCAGAGGCACGGCCTGACGCTGCATGTTGGCGCCCATCAGGGCACGGTTGGCGTCGTCGTTCTGCAGGAAGGGAATGAAGGAAGTGGCGATGGAGATCATCATTCTGGGGGAGACGTCAATATAGTCGATCAGCTGACGATCCACTTCAATGATCTCGTTGCGGTGACGGCAGGTGATACGGGCATTGGACAGGCATCCGTTTTCATCCAGAGGCTCATTGGCCTGACCGATGTAGTAATCGTCCTCCACATCGGCGGTCATGTACTCCACGTCCTTGGTGACAAAGCCGGTAGCCTTGTCCACCTTCCGGTAGGGAGCCTCGATAAAGCCGTATTCGTTGATCTTGGCAAAGGTAGCCAGGTAGTTAATCAGGCCGATGTTGGGACCTTCCGGGGTCTCAATGGGGCACATACGGCCATAGTGGGTATAGTGAATGTCTCGCACGTCAAAGGAGGCCCGGTCACGGCTCAGACCGCCGGGACCCAGAGCGGACAGACGGCGCTTATGGGTCAGCTCCGCCAGGGGGTTATTCTGATCCATGAACTGAGACAGGGGGCTGGAGCCGAAGAACTCCTTGATCACCGCGGTGACCGGCCGGATGTTAATCAGGCTCTGGGGGGTGACCGCGTCCAGATCCTGGACGGTCATCCGCTCCCGGATCACCCGGTCCAACCGGCTGAAGCCGATGCGGAACTGATTCTGCAGCAGCTCGCCCACACAGCGCAGGCGGCGGTTGCCCAGATGGTCAATGTCATCGGGGGTGCCGATGCCCATGGCCACACAGTTCAGATAGTTGATGGAGGCCATGATATCGTCCACGATGATGTGCTTGGGAATCAGATCGTCGATCCGCTGGGCAATGGCTTCCTTCCAGCCGTCGGCGGGAACGGATTCCAGCATTTCCTTCAGCACGGGGAAATAGACCTTCTCATTCACGCCGAATTCCTTGGGATCGAAGTCCACAAAGGCGTCCATCCACACCATGTTGTTGGAGAACACCTTCACATTGGCGTCGCCCACCTTGACCACAGCCTCATTGACGCCCTTGCGGCTAAGCTCGTGGGCCACGGCACGGGAGATGAACTCACCGGGCATGACCAGGATCTCGCCGGTCATGGGATCGGCAATGGGCTCCGCCACTTCCTGCCCGGACAGGCGGCTCCAAATGTCCATCTTCTTATTGAATTTATACCGGCCTACCTTGCTCACGTCATAACGGTGGGCGTCAAACAGCAGCCCTTCCAGATGGGCGGTAGCGGTCTCCACCGTGGGAGGCTCGCCAGGACGGAGGCGGCGGTAGATCTCCAGCAGGGACTCTTCCCGGGTCTTGCAGGCGTCCTTTTCCAGGGTGGCCAGAATCCGCTCGTCCTCGCCGAACATGGCCTTGATCTGCTCGTCGGTCTGAACGCCCAGGGCCCGGATCAGGCAGGTAACCGGCAGCTTCCGGTTCTTATCGATGCGAACCCAGAATACACCCGCGGTGTCCGTCTCATACTCCAGCCAGGCGCCCCGGTAGGGAATCACCGTCGCGGTGTAGGTATGCTGATCCGCCTTGTCCACCTCATGGCCGTAGTACATGCCGGGGCTGCGGACGATCTGGGAGATGATGACCCGTTCGGCGCCATTGATCACAAAGGTACCGCCGTTGGTCATGACCGGGAAATCGCCCATGAAGATTTCCTGCTCTTTGATTTCATCGGTCTCGGTATTGCGCAGACGCACCCGCACCTTAATGGGCTTGGCATAGGTAGCGTCCCGCTCCTTGCACTCTTCAATGGTGTACTTGGGCTTATCCTCCATGGTATAATCCAGGAAGGACAGCTCCAGCTTGCCGGAGAAATCGGTGATCGTGCCAACATCCTTAAACACTTCCCGCAGACCTGTTTCCAGGAACCACTGGTAGGAATCCTTCTGGATCTTCAGCATGTTGGGGATTTCCAGGATCTCTTCGTACTTCGCGTAAGATTTACGCATGGTCTTGCCGAACATTACGTCCTTGACCATTGCCATATGGATCATCACAGCCTTTCTTTCGAATTGTGTGTCGCTCATAACGTCTGATGGCGTCCGGGGGGTTGGGCGCGCCCGTCCCTATGAACGCCGCGCACCGCCATTGCGATACGCCCGGACCGGTTGTCAATTTTGTATAACTTACCCCTTGACAGCGGCCGTTTCCTGTGGTAAAATGTCCATGTTAAGAGAATGGGCACAAATGGGCATATTTTCACAGTATGGACTTTCATTTTACACCATCTCAGTGTGTTTGTCAATGAATATTTTTCATAATTGCGAGGCGGTTTGCCTCGTTTTTTTGCGCCCATGACAGGGAGCCTTCCCTGCGCCCCATCTTCATTTCAAAAAGCGGGGCCTGCTGTTTTTTCCAGCAGGCCCCGCTTTTGTCTTGATCCAAGCTTTGTCCCCGGTGGGTATTGAAAATATCCGCCAAAACGGGCCTCCGGCTGTTTTTCCCACAGCGGCCTCCCATTTTTACCAGCCTGTTTTATCCACCGTTACCGTTTCCTTGTCAAAGATAAAATTGTAGTAAGCGGTATTGAGAATATCCGTGGAAATGGCGAACCGGGTCTCCACCAGCCGGATCATCCGGATCATGTTTTCCACATACCCTTCCGACAGGCGGTTTTCCTCCGTCAAATACCGGATCTCCCCGGTACCGGCGTTAAACCACACCTGATCCGTCAAAAAGCTCTTGTCGATCAGCACCGCCATATGGTCGCCGTCGGAGAACACATCGGTTCCCGCCAGCATCCGGGAGTCGTAGTCAAATCCCCACAGGTTCAAAATGGTGGGCAGAACATCCACATTGCAGCAGTATTCCTCCACCACAATGGGCTCCTCCAGTCCCCCCACCCAGAAGATCAGGGTGGAGTGATACTTGGAAAAATCGTCGATCCCATAGCCCACCAGCTCGGAGTACTGCTTGTCGGTCAGGCCGTAGGGGAAATGGTCTCCCGCCATAACAATGGCGGTCTTATCCGCGATTCCGGCCTCTTCCAGCCGCTGAAGCAGATATTCCAGGGCCCTGTCCAGCTCCACGTTGCAGCTTAAATAGGCTTTGGCCGTGCTGCTGTAAGGCAGATCCTTCACCACGTCCCAGTTCTTCCTGGCGATCATATTGCTGCTCTTGTCATACCGGTAGTGCCCGGAGAAGGTCATATAGTAGGCGTGAAATTGCTCCTGGCCGATGAAATCGTCCACCGACTGCTCCATCATCTCCAGATCCGAAGCGGGCCAGTCGCTGGTAAACTCCATACCCTTTCCGGCGAATTTCATGATGTAGCCCATATTGGGGTGGGATTCATCCCGGCCGTAGTAACTGGCCTGAAAGCTGTGATACCCATAGCTTTGAACCCCCCGCTGCTCCTGAAAGATGTTGCCCAGCGCAAAGGGCAGATAGCTATGCCGGGACGCGTACAGGCTGGACGCGGTCTTTTTCCGGGAGGTATCCGGGTACAGCCCCAGGCATAGGGCATACTCCCCATCGGTGGTGGTGTTGGGGAAGCTGTTATAGAAGTTTTCAAAGACGATCCCCTCATTGGCCAGCTTATATAATGTAGGAGTGATCTCCGGGTCTATGGCGGCTGTGGAAAAGCTCTCGCCGCACAGCAGAATCAGATTGTAGTCCGCAAGCATACCGGTATACTCGTTTTTATTGGTGCCGGTCTGGGCGGCGCAGAAACCGTTGATGGCCCGGATGGTCTCGTCCTGGGTCTTTTCGTTCAGTTCGTCAAAGTTCAGTTCCAGCACATTGTATTCCACCGGCGGCTGCGTTTCCTCCACCGCTTCCGTCTCCTGTACTTCCGTGGCTTCCGTAGGCACATAGTAGTCCGTCTGGGATTCCTCCGCCAAAGGGGAACCAAACAGCTCCAGCCGGAACATAGTCAGCACGCCGAACCGCTGGGCAGTCTGACTGGTGGCAATGGAATCGCTGTAATAGTAGTCATAGTCGCTGAACGCGCCGGTACCCCCCGCGTTGATCCACTGAACCGTAGCCAGCTGGGCCAGCACCGTCAGCGCGATCACGCCTCCTCGGATCCACCGGTTCCAGCCGGAAGCCAGCCGATTCAGCCCCTTGCGCAGCAACGCCAGAGCCGCCGCGGGGGCCAGCAGCAGCAAGACCTGGGGCAGATGGGCTCCGATGGTAATCAGCGTCTCTCTCCAAAAAGAGGTAATGGCAGCCCCGCCCTGCCCCATGAGAGACACGGAGTACAAAGTGCCAAACACAAAATAATAGACCATCTGGCTTCCGTACAGCACCGTAAGCACCAATGTGACCGCCAGAGAAGCCCAAAACCGCGCCTTCTCCGGCACCAAAGACAGAAACAGCCCCAGCACGCCGGCAATGGCCAGCGTAAATCCCGCCACATAGCCGAATTTCCAGGTAAACGCTCCGTATACCACCCCATGAAGCAGGGCTTCCCAATATAACAGCGATAAAAACCAAAACCCAAGCTCCGCCGCCGCGCCCATAAGGCGGCGGTGTTTTTCCATCCCATGCAGCCGCAAAGGGGACACCTCCGAAGTAAAGTTCGCGTATTGCGCTTATGGCTTTATATTTTATCACATATTCCCAAAAAAATCTACCGTTTTTTACACATTTTCTCCAAATTTTAAGTTTTCTTAATGTTTTTATCCCCTGAAAACAGCATTTCCCGCGGCAGATCCTTCGCCGGGATCCGCCGCGGGAACGGTATTGTATTGCCGGTCGGTTACAGAGCGGAATAGCCGAAGCTGTTCACCAGGGCGTCCAGAGGCTGCCCAGCCTTGCAATAGGGGCACTCCCGATAGTCATAGCTGGCGTAACCCGGCAGATCGCTGATGGAGTAGACGCTGCGGACAGGATAGCCCGCCACCTCATCCACGGCGCTGTAAATGGCGGCGACTCCCGCCACATGGCCGCCGTAGTAGCCGATGGCCTCAATGGAGCGTTTGGCGGTAAAGCCGGTGGTCACCGACGCCATAAGCACCAGAACGTGCTTCCCGGTAATCATGCCCTTGTTGTTGTCCCGGAAGATGATCTGGGAGTTGGCGTTGTACTCCGGCTCCAGAATATAGATGGTCTGGTGCTTATTGATGGTACGGAAGCCGCTCTTGGTCAGCTCCTGGGCTACACAGGTGCCCAGAACCGCGGTGCCGTCCAGGCACAAAATGGTATCCACCGGTGTATCGTTGATAAAATGAGAAACCAGCTGCTGAGCACTGTCCCTGGCCTCGCTGAGCCGGGTCTTTTGATAGGTAATATCAATATAGTAATTAATATGGGAATGGTTGGTGGCAAAATGTCCGTGGGCGATCCGCAGAGGGGCATTGCCGCGGCGAATGGGCAGGTGCATCAGTGTGATCATGGTTCTACCTCCAGTATCTGTAAAAATAAAAAAAGAAACGTCTTTCTTTCGTCCGGCAGTCAGCGTTTTACCGGACAACTGAAAAACGCTTTTTTTCATTATATCCCGATTATAAAAAAAAGGCAAGCAGAACCAACGTTCTCGCTTGCCAAAATTTACCTAAAAAACTTGGGCATGTTGCGCAGTCTCAGGGCCTTTTCCTGCCGCCGGAACTGCTTGCCGATGATCTTGCAGATCTTGCCCGCCCGGATCATCCAGTTGATCTTGCTGTAGCTGGCCCACATAACACCGTCCGTTTCGCCGGGCAGCAGCACGATGTCCTTCAGCGGAACCTTTCGCCGGAGACAATAATGATCGTAAAAAATATTCCGTTCCCGATCGGTTTCCAGAAACTCAAACTCCTCCGGCTCCGCCCGGATCCCGGTTTCCTCAAACAGCTCCCGGGCAACCGCCTGGCGGCTGGTTTCACCGGCTTTCACCGCGCCCCCGGAGTTCTCCCAGGTTCCGGCAAAGCTTTTGCCCTTGGCCCGGCGGGTCAGAAGCAGATGACCGTTGCCGTCGTACACCCATACGCATACCACCACGCCATACTCTCCGGGCTGCCATGGAGTTCCTCGTTTATGTACTCTTCCGGTGAGATTTCGCTCTTCATCGTAGATATCATTATACTCCATCCGCCGCCCCCCTTTCGGTCGCATCCGGGTACAGTGTAGCATATCCCGTCAGAAAAGGCAACCAAAATTCCAGATGTTACCAAATCTTTTCCGGTACGAACCCGGGATGAAAATCCTTCATTCTTATTGGAGCAGCGCCAGGCATAAAATTCCGGCTGTTTTTCCTGGGGAGATCCGTTTTTCGTTTTTTCGCTTTTGCCCTGTGGCAGAATGTACGCAGGCGAGCCGTTCCCTTCTCCCCTGCTGATCGCATCTTACCGCTGCGCCTTCGGCGATACCCTTGACAGCTTCGGCATCCGGTTTATCAATCGTCGTCACGGTTGATTCCTGGCGCTTGTTCTGTCCAAAGCCAGTATGCCCCAAACCCCTGATTCTATCCGGAGGTATCTATGGAAAAAATTGTCACGCTGATCATTCCCGCTCTGCTGGCGGTGCTTCTCATCCGGCTGCTGCTGGCTCCCATCCGTCTCGCCCCGAAGGTCTGCGCCTATTCCGGCTGCGGCTTTCTGTGCCTTTGGCTGTTAAACTCCGTCTCCGGCTTTACCGGCGTGTATATTCCTATAAACGCCGTCACCGCCCTGACCGCGGGATTTCTGGGTCTGCCCGGAATCGGTGTGCTGGCGCTTTTGGAAGCGCTGCCCTTATAAGCAAGCCGCCCCGGGCCAAAGCCGGGGCGGTTTTCCGGGAAAGATTTATGTCTCGTTCCCCTTGTCCAGATGTACGTTCAAATGGGGGTAGGTCATGGTAATGCTCTGGGCGTCAAAAATATCCTTCACCCGCTGGTTGACGGCGAAGTACACATCCCAGTAGTCCTCGTTTTTCACCCACAGCCGCAGGCTGTAGCCGATGGCGCTGTCGCCGTAGCTGGTCACCACCGCGCAGGGCGCCGGATCCAAAAGCACGTTGTCCACGGTGCCCGCCTGTATCAAAGCGTCAATCACCTTTTGCGTCGGCACGCTGTAATCCGCCTGGGCAGTGACCTCCACCCGCCGGGTCTCGGCGGCGGAGTAGTTGACGATCTGGGCCGCCACTACCGCGCTGTTGGGAATGGAGATCAGCTTATTGTCCGCGGTGGCCAGTTTGGTGTAGGTCATATTGATCTCCTGCACCGTGCCGGACTGACCGGCGATCTCCACATAGTCCCCGGAGTGGAAGGGGTGGGTATACAAAATGGTAAACCCGCCGATGACGTTGGTAATCATATTTTGCAGGGATAGGGAAAAGGCCAGGGACAGCACGCTGGCCAGAGCCACCACGCCGGTAACGTCAATCCCCAGAGAGGACGCCACGATCAGTCCCAGCAGCAGATACAGGGTGACCTTCGCCAGGGACAGGATCAAGCTATGGGCGCCCTTTTCCAGCCTGGATTTTTCCAAAGCGGCGGTCAGCAGCCGCATCAGAATCCGGATGGTCAGCAGGCCGATCACCAGCACAATCACCGCCGGCAGCAGGTTATCCAGCCACCCAAGGCCCATGACCTTCAAGCTTTCTAACATGTTCATACAACTCCTTGGAAATGATATCTGCCATTATACCCCATTCCGGCGAGAAAATCAACCAATGGAGACATTCTCCGCTGAATTGAAAAAGGGGCTGTAAAAAATCCGAAACGAAAAATTAAGCAAAGTGATCCCCCGCAAAAGCAGGACGTTTTACCTGACTTTTGCAAGGGATCTTTAACTTTTTTAAAGGGCTTATCCTTCCTGATCGGATTTTTTACAGCCCCTTTTGGGAATTCTCTTTTTTTCAGGCTTCTACCACGATCTCCGAAACCTTCAGGCCGGGATTCCGGCGGCAGGTGAAGTCGATGGCCCAGAAGCTGCTGTACACCAGCAGGCTGCGGCCCCGGTAGTCCTCCAGCAGCTCCGCGTCGCTGCCCAGGTTCAGATCCCCCAGATCCCCGGGGTATTCGTCAATGAGCCGGATCTCCTCGTAGGGCAGCATTTCCATCCGCAGATCCACGCCGTACTCATTTTTCATCCGGTACTGGAACACATCCAGCTGCAGCACGCCGACCACACCCACAATGACCTCCTCCATACCGGAGTTGGGCACCTTGAAAATCTGAATGGCGCCCTCCTGGGCAATCTGCTCGGTGCCCTTGACGAACTGCTTGCGCTTCATGGAGTCCTTGGCGGAAACCCGGCAGAAGTGCTCCGGGGCAAAGGTGGGGATGCCGGAATACCGGAACTTCTTTCCCGGCACGGTGATGGTGTCGCCGATGGAGAAGATGCCCGGGTCAAACACGCCGATCACGTCTCCGGCGTAGGCCTCCTCCACGATCTCCCGCTCCGCCGCCATCAGCTGCTGGGGCTGGGAAAGGCGCATTTTCTTATTGCCCTGGACATGGAAATATTCCGTATCCCGGGAGAACTTGCCGGAGCAGATCCGCATAAAGGCCAGCCGGTCCCGGTGGGCCTTGTTCATGTTGGCCTGGATTTTAAACACAAAGGCGGAAAAATCCGGGCTGAACACATCCACCACGCCGGTGTCCGCAGTCCGTGCCAGAGGGGGCGGGGTCAGCTTCAGGAAGTTTTCCAGGAAGGGCTCGATGCCGAAGTTGGTCAAAGCGGAGCCGAAGAACACGGGGGACAGCTGGCCGGAACGAACCGCCTCAATGTCCATCTCCCGTCCGGCGGACAAAAGCTCCACATCGTCAATGAGCTGACGGTGCTTCTGCTCGCTGTCCAGCAATGCGGCCACCTGGGGATCGTACAGATCCACCACCTTTTTGTCCGCCTTGGCCTTGCCGTTGACTCCGGAGAAGAACAGCAGCTCCTGCTTCTCCCGGTCGTAGACCCCCTGAAAATCCTTGCCGGAGCCGATGGGCCAGTTCATGGCGTAGGTTTCAATGCCCAGCTCCCGCTCCACCTCGTCCAGCAGGTCGAAGGGATCCTTGGTCTCCCGGTCCATCTTGTTGATAAAGGTAAAAATAGGAATGTGCCGCATGGCGCAGACCTTGAACAGCTTCCGGGTCTGGGGCTCCACACCCTTGGCGCCGTCGATGACCATCACCGCCGAGTCCGCCGCCATCAGGGTCCGGTAGGTATCCTCGGAGAAATCCTGGTGGCCCGGGGTGTCCAGAATGTTGATGCAGAAGCCCTCGTACTGGAACTGCATCACGGAAGAGGTGACGGAAATACCTCTCTGCTTTTCGATCTCCATCCAGTCGGAGGTGGCGGCCCGGGAATTTTTCTTGCCCTTGACCACGCCCGCCTGGGCAATGGCGCCGCCGTAGAGCAGGAATTTCTCGGTCAGGGTGGTTTTACCGGCGTCCGGGTGGGAAATAATGGCAAAGGTTCTGCGCCGGCTGATTTCTTCAATTAACGTGGACATTTCATTTCCTCCATATGCAATACTCAATACAAGTCCAAAGCTCCGGCACATCTAATGGGGCGTGGGATACACCATAATAACCTCCAAAAAGCGTTCAAAGTCAGATTTTCTCAAAACCAATATATTATACCATATCCCCTCGGTGTATTACAAGAGGAAACTTTGATTTTTCCGTTTTATCCCGCCACCGCGTCCACAGACTGCTCCCCCAGGAAGCGGATCACCAGCCGGTTGGGCAGGCACACAATCTGCACCCCGCCGCTGCGCATGCCCCGCTCCACGCAGTACTGATCCGGACATGTGGCGGCGGTCACGCCGATGCGCCCATCCGACACCGTAACGGTATTCTCTCCCCCTTGGGAAGTGACGGTAAATTCCTGGTCGATCATCAAATCCACTGTTTTCACCACTCGGCCGTCGCTTACGATTTGGGCATACCGGGCGGGCGCTCCCCGGCTCAAGGTCAGGGCGCTCAGCCCCAAGCAGAGCAGAAGCAGTCCTGCGATCAGGAAGATCCAGCTTCGGGTTTTCATCGGTAAATCACCTCATATTCGCAGCCGGTAAGCGCGGCCCCCTCTGTGGCGTAGATCTTGCCTTCCTCAGTAACAAACACCGCCTGGAAGTCGTCGCTTCCCCGCCAGAATTCGCCGCCTTCCTCCAGTCCCATCACAAACAGGGCGGTAGAAAGGGCGTCGGCGGTCATGCCGTCCTCACAGATAACGGTGACGCTGCGCAGGCCGGAATCGGCGGGATAGCCGGTTTCCGGGTTCAGAATGTGATGGTACCGGATCCCATCCTTTTCAAAATACCGCTGGTAGTCTCCCGAGGTGACGATGGCCATAGTGCCCCGCACCTCCAGAATCCCCAGATAGTCTCCCCCATCCGGGTTCTGAATGCCGATCTGCCAGGGCGTTCCGTCCGGCTTTTCCCCATAGGTCTGAATATTGCCCCCCAGGTTCAAAATGGCCCGTTCTACACGGTATTCTTCCAGCATGGCAGCCCCCAGGGTTCCGGCGCAGCCCTTGATTACCGCCCCCAGATCCCACTGCTTTTTTTCCAGAGCATCGGAAATCTGTTCCTGGGTGGGCAGGATGAAGTCCTCCTGCTGATTCTCTCCGTCGTAAAACCCCCACACCCGGCTCACCCCGCCCAGGTATGGGTCAAAGGCTCCGCCGGTGCGCCGGCGCAGAGCCTCCGCCCGATCCAGCAGCGCCTGCTCTTCTTCTGACAGGCCGCTTTCTCCCCGGTTCAGCCGGGACAATACAGAATCCTCCGCTGTAGCGGACCAGGTGCTCTCCAGCGCTCGGAGCATACTTTCTATCTCCAAGGCGGCGGTCTGTCCATCCCTCCCCCACAGTTCCAGGGAGATTACCGTGTCCATGGCGAAGGTGGTGTGTTCATATTGGGTTTCTCCCTGACAGCCGCACAGCAGCACAGCCAGGGCAAGGAGCAAGCAGGCAAATCGAGTCATAGCGTTACCTCAGGCAGTTGTGGCAAATTCCACAGGATGAATACTCGGTCAGTATACCAAAATTGTGGGGAAAAGGCAAGAAAAACTCTAAAAAACTCCTTGACTTTTTCCGCCCCCGATGGTAAAATGGTTGAGCCGCATTGAAGGGGCTTAAGTTGGCATGTCAAAAATGCCGCGCCTTAAAAGCGAGACTACACAATTTAAAGTAGGTGAAACAAGAATGAAAGCAGTTATCGTAACCGGTGGCAAGCAGTACACTGTGGCGGAAGGCGATGTGCTGTACATCGAGAAGCTGAACGTGGAGGCTGACGCTGCCGTGAAGTTCGACCAGGTTCTGGCTGTGCTGGACGGCGAAAACTCCAAGATCGGCGCTCCCACCGTGGACGGCGCCAGCGTGGAGGCCAAGGTGGTCAAGAACGGCAAGAGCAAGAAGCTCGACATCATCCGTTACAAGGCCAAGAAGAACGAGAAGCGCCACATCGGCCATCGTCAGCCTTACACCAAGGTGGAGATCACCAAGATCGCTCTGTAATTAGACCATGTTAAGATGCGAATTTTTCACCGAGAATGAGAGGATCACCGGATTCTCCGTCTCCGGTCACAGCGGCTATGCCGAAGCGGGCAGCGATATCGTATGCGCCGCCGTCTCCGCTGTTGTTACCATGGCCGAGGCCACCATCAACGATGTGTGCGGCGCCAAAGCCAAGGTACGGGTCAAAGAGGGAGACAACAATCGGATCACCCTGACCCTCCCCGTGTCCTGCGACGAAGAGGAAACCGTACAGGCCGTGCTTGCCGGTATGATGCTCACCCTCTGTTCATGGCGGGACGATTACCCTGATTTTATCGAAGTTTTGGAGGTGTAACACTATGCTGAAGATTGGTATTCAGTTCTTCGCTCACCACAAGGGCGGCGGTTCTACCAAGAACGGCCGTGATTCCGAGTCCAAGCGTCTGGGCGTCAAGCGTGCTGACGGTCAGTTCGTTCTGGCCGGCAATATTCTGGTCCGCCAGAGAGGCACCCACATCCACCCCGGTGTCAACGTTGGTATCGGCAAGGACGACACCCTGTTTGCTCTGGTTGACGGTACCGTCAAGTTCGAGCGCAAGGGCAAGGATCGCCGTCAGTGCTCCGTTTACGCGGAACAGTAATCTGATACGCCGAAAGGCTGCCGCACGTCAAACGCGGCAGCCTTTTTTTGTGAAAACAAAAACGTTGGAAATTCCGGTTTTTTCCTTTCCGATTCAGGATACTATCTTATAATGACACTTCTCGTTTTTTACCATAAGCCTGCAAATAAAAAGTCAAGCCCAAAATGAGCCTGACGAAAGGAAAAATTGCAGGTAGTAGGTAGAGAAAAA
>CALWXR010000069.1 GCA_944385535.1 uncultured Oscillospiraceae bacterium | reverse complement strand
TGCGAAGATATGCTGCAAATTGTGTTTGGATCCATGGCTTCAGCGCACTACCTTGGGTGGCGTGAATAATTCAGGTTAAAGTCTATTTTTATCTTTCTGTTGGTTTCTTGTCTTGCACTGTTTGCAGGGTGTGAAACAAAAGAGTCCCAGCCCAACAACATCCTGGAATCGACAAAGCAGGAAAATACTGTGCCCATCGAGGAAGCGTCTACTTCGCAGGCTCAAGTCAGCCAGTCCCAGGATATTGGTACAGCAGAACAAAATGAGGCAGTGGTTTTTTCCCATGAGCCGAATCCGTTTCTGGAAACCTATATCACAGCAGATCCCAATATTCAAGCCGGCCCGGAAGTCTTGGACAGCATCACCATGACCCTCCCAGAAGGGATAACTCGTCAGCGGGTATCTGACCGCCAGTTTGATTTCGTTAGAGACGGGACTCAAGTGGGTGGCTTTCTGCTGGTAGATATCCCGGAAGATATGTTAAAGAAAGCCGCCGAGACCAAAGATGATTTCCTGGCGCTGGGCGACCACCTTGGAAAGCAAATCATGGAAGATGTCTATCCGTCGGAACTTACTGTGGTCGGTGGAGGCAAAATCAAAAACTCGGAGTTCTATTTGGCTGTCTTTTTCAAGTCCAACGAAAAAGACGGCATATGGGCACAGTATCTGCATCGGATCTACATTGGAGAAGAATACTGTTATGATTTTTGGCTCGACGAGGCTTGGTGGCCCGACGCTGGCCTTGGTATCCAGGATAGTCTTTCCTCTTCTGATATCAAACCAGAACTGAACAAAGCGGATTTCGCCTGGTCATTCGGATCGTAACAAAGCAGTAAAAAAGCAACCATTTTATGACGAGGTGCTGTGTTTATGGAACTGAAGATAACTAAGTTAACCAAAGACTTTCGAAAAACCCTGGCCGTTGATCAAGTAAGCTATGCCTTTCAAAGCGGTGTATATGGCCTTCTAGGCATCAATGGTGCAGGAAAGACTACCCTGATGCGGATGCTCACAACGCTGCTGAATCCCACATCCGGTACCATCACCTGGGATGGGGAAGATGTCTTTCAAATGGACAAGGATTACCGCCGTCTCTTGGGGTATCTTCCCCAGGACTTTGGAGCCTACCCGGACTTTACAGTCCAGGACTATCTGATGTACATCGCCACCTTAAAAGGACTGAAGCCAGCGGCAGCCAAGTCCCGAGTAGCGGAGATGCTCCACCTTACCAGCATGGCGCAATTCAAGGGCAAGAAAATGAAGGCTCTCTCCGGTGGAATGAAGCGCCGTGCGGGAATCGCCCAGGCAGTACTGAACGATCCCAAGATTCTGATTCTGGACGAGCCGACTGCCGGTTTGGACCCCAGCGAGAGAATTCGGTTTCGCAATCTGATCAGCGAGTTAGCAGCAGACCGGATTGTCCTTCTGTCCACCCATATTGTCTCGGACGTGGAATCCGTGGCAAGTCAAATTATTTTAATGAAGGCTGGGCAATTTGTGGCGACGGGAACCACAGAGGAACTTATTGCCTCTTGCCCTGACAAGGGATGGCTATGTAATGTTCCGAAAGCCGAAGTATACGCATATCATCAAAAGTACCGGGTGGCAAATGTGAAGACCCTATCGGATCATGCGCAGCTGAGGATCTTGTCCAAGGAATCGCCGATGCCCGGGGCGATTCCCGAGGAGACCTCCTTGGAGGATGTGTTCCTTTCCTACTTCGGTGAAAGATCAGGTGGTGAAGATGGCAATGGTATGGTATGAGATCAAGAAGATCCTGGTGCGTCCAAGCTGTCAGATCGCCCTGTTAATTCTGCTGCTTTTGGCTGGGCAGTCCTGTTACCGGGTAATGTATGGAGCGGAAGGCGTATTCTGGGTCAATGAAGACGGGCAAGAGGAAACGGGTTTTGCTGCTGCCCAGAAGCTGCGAGCAGCTTCCGCGGAATGGTCCGGTACGCTGGATCAGGAGATGCTGGAAAAGGCTCTGGCAGAACTAAAGCAGATCAGCACGGAAGCAAAAGAGCATCCGGAGGATCTGGATTATGCGTATAAAAAGAGACAGGGGCTGGAGCACATTCGAGGGTTGCTCAATAATTCTTTCAATATGGACTACAGTTGGGATTATGGGGATTATTTTTTGGCGGAGACACTGGAGCCGGAGCAACTGTCTGAGTTTTATGATAACCGTGTAAACCAGCTGAAAAACTGGCTATATGACGAGGCAAGTACCGGATATGAGCTTTTTTCTGAAGATGAGAAGCAGTATATGATAAACTGTTACGAATCTTTGGATACGCCCCTTGAAGTAGGCTATACTGCTGGATGGGAGAAAACTTATTATGCCAGCTACTATGTTATCTTATATGGTACAATTCTTATGGCATTTCTTATTTCTGGTGTATTTGCCAACGAATCCCGGTGGAAAGCAGATTCCATTTTCTTTAGCACAGAACTTGGAAGAAAGAAAGGGACCGATGCAAAGCTTGCAGCAGGATTCCTATTTACAACAGCTGTATATTGGCTCATGATGGCATTGGTTAATCTGGTTGTTCTAAGTTGTCTAGGGTTTGAGGGGGCGAACTGTCCCTTGCAATCGAGTTCAAATTTTTGGAAGAGTACTATCAACATTACATATCTGCAGCGAAGTATGCTTCAGCTGGCAGATGGCTACCTGCTTTGGATGTTCCTTTCAGGGTTGGTAATGATGGTTTCTGCCATCTCCAGTTCTCTCAGTCTTTCTGTTACCGTCCCTTCTTTGCTTATTTTGGGAACCGATATTTTAGGAAGTCGTGGTTACATCGAGGAAGCATCAAAATGGATAAGACTTTTCCCCCACGCAATGGCGTCAGCTTATGGGAATGAAACCATTGTACTGTATTCTGTCTTTGGGAGAATCGTAACGCCCATCACTATTCAGCGACTCTTGTATTCCGGCCTCACCATTCTGATCGTGATTCTATGCCACCGGACATACCGGCGAAAGCAGATCCGTTGAGAAGGGAGTTTATCATACTATGCTGATACGCTACGAACTTCAAAAGATTATTTTTAAACGGGCCAATCAGATTGTTGTAATTTTGCTTGCTATTCTCATCGCCTACACTTGCAGAAACGCTATACAAAAAGTTGAATGGGTAGATGACAAGGGGGAAGTAGAAACTGGCCATGCTGCAGCCGTGAAGCTCCAGGAAGCCAGCGAGGAATGGTCCGGTGTCCTGGATCAGGAACTTCTAGAGAAAGTCTTGGCAGAATTGAAAGAAATCTACGGTTCCACGAAAATTGATGTCCAATCCGAGGAAAGCAACTGGCTTCTACGAAATAAACTTCAGGGGATGCAGGACCTTGCGGACATTCTCAGTGCGACCTTTGGCGAAAAATACGGTACATATGAAGAGATGGTTGCAGATTTGCAACCGGAGGATCTATTGCTGTTCTATGAAGAACGCATGGAAAATCGAAAAGAATGGCTATATGAGGATGAGACGTCCTGGGGATATTATAACTATTCTGAGAATGAGAAGAAATACATTCTCAGTCAGTATGCGTCATTGGAATCTCCAATAGAGGTGGGCTATCATGAAGGATGGGTTCAAGCCAGTGAGCAGATCCCAGCCCTTCTGAAATACGGCATCATCCTTCTGAGTTTTGTACTGGCAGGTATCTTTTCTGACGAATTTTCTTTGAAAACTGATGCCATCTATTACAATACCCTCCATGGGCGAACAAAAGCTACTGCTGTAAAGGTAGGAATCGGCTTCTTGGTCATTACGGTGGCCTATTGGTTATCTGTTGGAGTTTACAGCATGATTGTCTTAGGCAGCCTGGGAGCAGATGGAGCTAACTACTGTATTCAATCTCACGTTAGCTATTGGAAGATCCGTGAGAGCATGACCTTCCTGCAGGAGTATTTACTGACCATTGGCGCAGGATATCTGGGATATTTGCTCATCGGCTTTCTCATTATGTGGATCTCGGCGAAAACCAAATCTCCGGTACTGGCAGTGCTGTTTCCGTCTCTGCTTATCCTACTGCCGGAGTATCTCTGGGGATTTTACAGTCCTACCATGCGCCGAATCATTGGTCTGCTCCCGGACAAGCTCCTGGATATCGGACAGGCAGTCGAATACCTGTACCTTTATACCATCGGGGACAATATTATGACTGCGGTACCCATTTTGCTCACCATCTACCCCTGTCTAACCGTTGTTCTCGTGTTCCTATGTTATCACGAGTACCGTCACAAGCAGATCGCATGAAATGTGATAGGTTTGCTCACCAAGTGAGCGTTAAGGAAACCAGCTCCTCCAATTGGGAGGAGCTGGCTGGTTCCTTGTGTGGTCTAGGTATATTTCTCCCAGTTACGGCGGATTTTCGCCCTCTTACGGCAGAAACATTGCGGAACATACGTGTAGCTGAGTAAGATACAGTTGTGTAATTGGAACATCCTTTGTGTATATTCTACAGCTCGATCGTTATTTCCGTCTTTGTGCGTGTAAAATGGGGACAATATATGGACATTGATTATCTATACATCCGTAAAATAAAAAATGGAGACACGCAAGCTGGAGAGCGGCTGATCCGGAAATACTACGAGGAAATCCTCCGCTACTGTTACCTGCATGTCCCCGACCGGGGTTACGCGGAGGATATGACCCAGGAGACCTTTGAGCGCTTTTTCGATTCCCTGAAACGGTATGAGCATCATGGGAAAACCAAGAATTACTTATATACCATTGCGGCCAACCTGTGCCGGAATTATCATAAAAAGATCAAGGACGTACCCATGGACGATGTGCCGGAACAGCGGGTGGAGCCAATTCCCAAGGTGGAGACAAAGCTGGATGTTTACGCCGCGCTGGATCAGCTGCCCATCGAACTGAAAGAGGTGACCATTCTGTATTTTTTTCGGGATCGCACACAGAAGGAAATCGCAAGTATTTTGGGTATCAGTCAAACCCTGGTTCGCCGCCGGTTGGAGCGGTCAAAGCAGCGGCTTCGTGAATTTTTGGAAAAGGAGGAAGGACAATGAATCGTTTCAGAAAAAACCGCAAAGCGTTCTTCCGGGAACCGGATCTTCCGGCCCGAGAAGAAAAAATACAGCAGACCGTTCAGGCTTCCATGAACCGGTTTATCGCGGCCCAGGCTCAGGAGCCAATGACCCTTTGGGAGTTTATTTACTGCCAGAGCCGGTATATTAAAAAACGCTGGTGGGTTTTACAGGCCCTGCTTCTGGCGCTCCTGTATCATCATATCCGCGCCCTTCAGGAACTTCAGGACCCGGTTCTGATTCGCGAGACCCTTGGAGTCGGCGCGCCGCTGTTTATCATCCTGGTGATCCCGGAGCTGTGGCGAAATCAAAGCAGCAACGCCATGGACATTGAGTCTGCGACCATGTACACCCTCCAACAGCTCTACGCCGCCCGGCTGACCCTGTTCGCCGGGGTGGATCTGCTGCTGCTCACCGCCTTTTGCCTGGGAACCACGGCCTCCCATGTGCTGACTTTTTGGGAGATCCTGATCCAATTCGTCCTGCCGGTGAGCGTGACCTGCTGCATCTGCCTGACCTGCCTGTACACCCCCAGAGTCGGGCATCAGGCGTTCTCCCTGGCCCTCTGCCTGGCCTTCGCCGGGATCTGGAAGGAGATCGTCAGCAACGAAAAAGTCTATCAGGCGGTCACCGTCCCCGCCTGGGCAGCCATGCTCACATTCTCCCTGATCTATATGGCGTACTGTGTCTTTCGGGGACAGCGAAGATGGAGAAAGAATATGGAGGTAAAGCTGCTATGGAGCTAATTGGGCCAGTGCCCCGGCTCCAATGGCAGCCCAGCATTGTTCATTGCCACTTCAGACCGCTGACCGGCAGGGCTTTGGAAAACCCGGGCTGCTATGTTGCATTTTCTGGGAGAAGCTGGTAAAATATAAAGAATCTTCTCTGTGAATGGATGGAGGATGGGTACGGCTTTCTTCAGTCCGGTTTTTCTCTGCGGCTCCCCATTCAGGATTTTTTATTGAGACAAAAAAGCAGGTGATAGAAGATGGTCATACACGGCGTTCAAAAAATGACATTGCTGGACTGGCCGGGAAAGGTGGCGTGCACGGTTTTTTTAGGCGGCTGCGACTTTCGCTGTCCGTTCTGCCACAACAGCGGGCTGATTACCGCCCCCATGGGCGAGGCGATACCGGAGAACACGTTCTTTGAATTTCTTAACAAACGGAAAGGGCTGCTGGATGGGGTGTGCGTTACCGGCGGAGAACCGCTGCTCAGGCCGGATCTGGGGGCGTTTTTAAGCAAAATCAAGCAGTTGGGCTACCCGGTCAAGCTGGATACCAACGGAAATCATCCGGACCATATGATTCGCCTGTGGGAAGAGGGGCTGATCGATTATGTGGCCATGGATATTAAGAACTGTCCGGAGCGATACGCCCAAACCGCCGGCGTAGCCGGCATGAACATCGAGCCCATTCGGGAGAGCGTCCGGTGGCTGCTTTCCGGACAGGTGGAGTATGAGTTCCGAACCACGTTGGTCCGGCAATTTCATGAGGAAGCGGACATGGTTCGAATTGGACAGTGGATTCCTGGCGCCAAGCGGTATTACCTTCAGGCGTTTGTAAAGAGCCAGGCGGTTCTGGCCCCGGAGCTGGAACCGCTATCCAAGGAGGAAATGACGCGGTTTCTGAACGTGATTCGCGCCTACGTACCGGCTGCGGAATTAAGAGGACTGTAAGCACGGACCCTTTCGCGCTGATACACGCCTATCTTCCTTCGAAACCGAAAACACAAAATATGGGCTAAAACAAAAATCTAAACACAATATATTGTGTTTTGGGTGTTGACTGCGCAGTCAATATGTGGTATCATATTGCTGGTTTCCTCATTCGGGGATGCCGTCTCATAATAGAAAGGGATGTGTCAATATGTATCAAGTCATAAAGCGGGACGGCGCAACTGTACAGTTTGAAATTAAGAAAATCAGCGACGCCATTACAAAAGCCTTTTTGGCCCTGGAGAAACAGTTTCATCCCAGTGTCATTGACCTGCTGGCCCTGCGCGTCACCGCGCATTTTGAGCCGAAAATAAAAGACAACCGCATTTCCGTGGAAGACATCCAGGACAGCGTAGAGGCGGTTTTGTCAGAGTCGGGATACGCGGATGTGGCCAAGGCATACATCCTGTACCGCAAGCAGCGGGAGAAGCTCCGGAACATCAATTCCGCGCTGCTCAACTACAAGGATCTGGTTAATGACTATTTGAAAATCAACGATTGGCGGGTCAAAGAGAATTCTACCGTAACCTATTCCGTCGGCGGACTGATTCTCAGCAACAGCGGCGCGATTACCGCCAACTACTGGCTCAGTGAGATTTATGACCAGGAAGTGGCCCAGGCCCACAGAGACGCTGAAATTCATCTGCATGATCTTTCCATGCTGACCGGCTACTGCGCCGGATGGTCGCTGAAGCAGCTGATTCAGGAGGGACTGGGGGGCGTTCCCGGAAAAATTACCTCCTCCCCTGCCGCCCATCTTTCCACATTGTGCAATCAGATGGTCAATTTCCTTGGCATTATGCAGAACGAGTGGGCAGGCGCCCAGGCGTTTTCCTCCTTTGATACCTATCTGGCTCCATTTGTGAAAGTGGACAATCTGACCCAGAAGGATGTAAAGCAGTGCGTCCAGTCGTTCATCTACGGCGTGAATACCCCCAGCAGATGGGGAACCCAGGCGCCGTTTTCCAACATTACGCTGGATTGGACCGTGCCCAAGGATCTGGCGGCTCTGCCTGCCATTGTGGGCGGGAAGGAAATGGACTTCACATACGGCGACTGCCAGCGGGAAATGGATATGGTCAATAAGGCGTTTATTGAAATCATGATTGAAGGCGACGCCAACGGGCGCGGTTTTCAATATCCGATTCCCACCTATTCCATTACCCGTGATTTTGACTGGAGCGAAACAGAAAACAATAAGCTTCTGTTTGAAATGACCGCCAAATACGGAACGCCCTATTTCTCCAATTATATCAACAGCGATATGGAACCCTCGGACGTGCGCAGCATGTGCTGCCGCCTGCGGCTGGATCTGCGGGAACTGCGGAAAAAATCCGGCGGATTCTTCGGTTCCGGGGAATCCACAGGCAGCATTGGCGTGGTGACCATCAATCTGCCCCGGATCGCTTATCTGGCGCAGGACGAGCGGGATTTTTACGCGCGGCTGGACCGGCTGATGGACATTGCCGCCAGAAGCCTCAAAACCAAGCGGACGGTAATTACAAGACTGATGGAAAACGGCCTGTATCCCTATACCAAGCGGTATCTGGGAACCTTTGCCAACCACTTTTCCACCATCGGCCTGATCGGGATGAACGAGGCGGGCCTGAACGCCAAATGGCTCCGTCATGACTTGACCCATGCCGATACCCAGGCGTTTGCCCGGGATGTGCTTCACCATATGCGCCGGCGGCTCAGCGACTATCAGGAGCAGTACGGCGACCTGTATAATCTGGAAGCCACCCCCGCGGAGTCCACCACCTACCGCTTCGCCAAGCATGATAAGGAACGGTTCCCGGACATCATCACCGCCAACGAAAACGGGACGCCCTATTATACCAATTCCTCCCACCTGCCGGTAGGCTATACCCAGGATATTTTCTCCGCGCTGGACATCCAGGACGAGCTTCAAACGCTCTATACCTCCGGTACGGTATTCCACGCTTTCCTGGGTGAAAAGCTTCCAGACTGGAAAGCGGCGGCGAATCTGGTGCGTAAGATCGCCGAAAACTACAAGCTGCCTTATTACACCATGTCGCCCACCTATTCCATATGCAAAAACCATGGTTATCTTACCGGCGAGGTCTATACCTGTCCGGAGTGTGGGGAAGCAACGGAGGTATACAGCCGCATCACCGGCTATTATCGCCCGGTACAGAATTGGAACGACGGAAAAGCCCAGGAATTCCGGGACCGCAGAGTTTACGATCCGGAGCACTCCGTTATGGGCTCCGCCGGTAAACGCCGTCAGGAACAGGGCGGCCCGACGGCAGCGGAAAAGCCTGCCCATGGAGAAACCGGTTCCATACTGCTTTTTACAACGCGGACATGCCCCCTTTGCCAACGGGCGGAAAAGATGCTGGTAGAGGCCGGGATTGGATACCGTAAAATTCTGGCGGAAGAAGAGCCGGAGCTGGCGAAGAAGTATTCCATTCATCAGGCGCCCACCTTGGTGATTGGAGAAGGGACGCAAGGGGATTTTCTCCAGGGCATTGCGGCCATTAAGCAGTTCGCCGACGCCCACATGATTCTCAATTGATAAAAAAGCAAGGAACAGCCTCGCAAAATGAGGCTGTTCCTTTCAGGCTGTCGAGAAAGTAAGCTTCCGGGTAGAAGCTTATAAACAAGCACCGCGCCAAAGCCTCCGAAGTGCAAAGGGAGGTGGGCAGGCGAAGCCTGCTCGGAGGGATTGACGCGGCAGAATGTTCTCTCTTTGCCGGAGTGCGGGCGAATTCGCACATTGTACCGCACAATCCCCCAGTCACGGCTAAGCCGTGACTGCCCCCTTTGCACAAGGGGGCCCTTTGGCGCTGTAAGCGCCAGAAGCTTTTTCGACACTCTGCAAGGAACAGCCTCGCAAAATGAGGCTGTTCCTTTGTCGTGTGCCCCCTTATAGGGATATTTCTTTTATTGTCTTGCGGGCCCCCAGAAGGCGCAGGACGAACCCAGAGCCAGACAGAAATGAAACACCCGGAAGGTACAAAATGGAAAAACAATTCTAAAGAGAGCTGGACTGGAAGCCTATCGGTGAAAGGGCGAGGATTCAGGATTCCTTTCCAAGGGTACATTCAATTTGCATAATCCCCGGAAGTATGATAGTATTTGAGAAAAAAGGGGGATGAAGAAATGCGGATTGCTGTGTGCGACGATGAGCCTGAGCAGCTGGAACTGCTGCTGAATTACTGCCGCCGATTTGACAGCGCCTTGCCGGTTACGCCCTATGAAACGGCGCAGGCGCTTCTGGCGGAAGCCTCCGGCTTGGATATTGTTTTTCTGGACATTGAGATGCCCGCCCCCAATGGTTTTGAAGTAGCTCAGGAGCTTCGGAAGAAAGCCAACCCTCCACTGGTGATCTTTGTCACCCATAGCAGCCGCTATACCATTCTGGGCTATGGGATCGCCTTTCGATATCTGCAAAAGCCGGTATCTTATGAGGACTTCGCCGCCACATTGTCCCTTGCCATCAAGGAACTGCAGCCGGCGAAGATCCCCTTTGTATCCGATGGCGTGTGCTACCTTTTGCCGGTCAATGAGATTCTGTATTGTGAAGTTTTGGATCACGAACTGACTGTGTATTCCATTCAGGAACGCTATACCGCCAGATCCTCCATGGCAGAGCTTTTGCGTCAGCTTCCCTCTGATGAATTTGCCCAGCCTCATAAAAGCTATCTGGTGAATTTAAATTATGTATACAGCGTCGGCGCCAATACGGTGACCCTTGCTTCCGGCGGAAACCCGATTCAGGTTCCCCTAAGCAAAGGGAAACGAAAAGAAATCATTCAAAGGTTAGGTGAGCACATTGGACGATAGGGTCTTGTATTCCCTGGTGGAGCTGGGAACGGTGGCTGTTGAGGTGGTTCTGATCGTTCTTTACTGCAATCGCCTGCACCTGACAGCAAAGGTAAGCGTCTCCATGCGGACGCTGTGCTTTGCCGTTTTCTTTCTCCCTCTGGCGCTGATGAGCCTGTTCCCTGTGCTCTCCGCGCTGCGGGTGCTGTATTCCTTTGTGGGGCTTGCGGTTCTTTACCGGTTCTGCTATGACGCCGATTGGCCCAACAGCGTCTATATGACAGCGGTCTTTTTGCTTCTGGCCGTCATAGCGGATATTCTCTGCTCTGCCTGCCTTGGCTGGATGGGTATCTCCGAAAACGGTCTGGCAGACACCCCCTTTCACCGGATCGCCTATAACGGCATGTCCAAGCTGATTCACCTGATTTTAATCCAGGCCGCTCCCCTCTTGATCCGGAGAAAGGAGCCTCACCTTTCTCTGGCCGGAGTCGCTCCCCTGCTGACCGCCCAGTTTGCCAGCCTGGCCATCTGCCTGTGCCTGTATTTCTCCGGGACAGGGGAAGCTTCCTTGGAAACGGTCATCGGCGTTCTGGCGACCCTGTATGTCAACATCGTAATCTGCTTTTATGTGGAAGCCATCAGCGCCAAAAATGAAATGGCCCGGGAAAAGGAAGTGGCAGAGCGGGAGTACCAGTATAATCTGAAATACTACGCCTCTGTGAAGCAAAGCCAGGAGGAAACCCCGCGCTTTGTGGCATGAAATCAAAAAGTACATGAACACCATCCACACCCTGGTAGACGGCGGAGAAAATCAGGTGGCCTTCCGGTGTATGGAGGAAGCGGAAACCCTCTTTGAGGGCCTGACCGTCAATGTGGATGTGGGCAATCCCATTATCAGCGGGATCTTAAGCATCGGCTTACAGCAGGCAAAACAATTTCAAATTCCCTTTCACATTGACGTTTGGGTCGCGCCGGAACTGGGTGTGGCGCCCCAGGATCTGTTCATCATTCTTGGCAACGCCATTGACAACGCCATTGAAGAATGCAGCCAGATTTCGCCGGAAGACCAGCCCCAGATTTGGGTGTCCATTCATCAAAAAGGAAAGCTGCTTGCCATCAAGGTAGAAAATCCCTGCCGCTCCCAGCCCACACCAAAACCCAGAAAAATCCACGGCTATGGCCTGAAGAATGTGAAACGCTGCGTAGAGAAATATGAGGGCGAGCTGCAGGCAGAATCCCGGGATGGGATCTTCCGCTTTTTTGTACTGCTGAATTTGAAATAACCCGCTTCTGCAAGACGCAAGGCGCTGCCGAATATGATTCTCTAATCAAAATCTTTCATCTGAATTGATTAAAGATTTTAAAAGAGAATCCGTATTATTCCTCGTCCATGTCTGTCTGGGTCACGGATTATAGCCCCATTGACTAACAAAAAACACCCTGATGCCAGTTTTATACTGGGCAACAGGGTGTGTTTTATCATCGAAAATACTCTGTCATGTAATTATTCGGCGCCTACTGCTGACTTAACCGTGACGGTAGCTTTTTCAATTTGATGTGCTTCAATTTCCTGAATATGGATAATAATATTCTCCAATTCCAGAGAAATCTTCTGTTCTCCGTCTGCGGGAACAGCACCCAGAGCATCGAATACCATTCCGGTGAAGGTATCGTAATCTTCAGTAGCCAGTTTCAGACCGGTGGCTTCCTCCAGAATCTCCAGATCCACATTACCGTAGATTTTCCACTTGTTATCATCTACCTTTTCGATGTAGGGTTCGGGATCGTCTTGGTTGGGAATGTCATCATTCAAATCGCCAACCAGTTCCTCTACCAGATCCTGCATCGTTACAATGCCAACCATACCGCTGTACTCGTCCAGCACCACTGCCATAGAATTGCGGGACTTCTTCATGTTGCGGAACAGCACATCGGCTTTGATCGTTTCCGGCACAAAGAAAGCAGGATGCACGGCTTTTGCAATAATATTATCCTTTGTCTTGTCCTTTAAGGGGAAGAAGTCCTTGGCATTCAGAACCCCGATAACATTGTCAGCAGAGCCGTCGCAGACGGGATACAGGGTATGCCGCTGCTCAAAAATAGTGGTTTCCCAAGTTTCTACTGTATCCTCCAGCCAAAGCATTGTCACATCGGTACGGTGGATAGCAATTTCCCCAGCAGTAATGTCATTGAACTCAAAGACATTCTGGATAAACTCCTTCTCCTGGGTGTCAATGGCGCCCTTTTCGCTGCCCACATCCACCATCATGCGGATTTCTTCCTCACTAACCTCGTCTTCAGCTTCATTCGGGTCAATACCCAGAAGCCGCAGCACCAGGTTGGTGGAAACGGACAAAAACCAAACAATGGGGCGGAACACCACAGCAATGCCGGATATAATGCCGGAAATGCCCATTGCGATGCTCTCGGACTTCTTCATAGCCAGCCGCTTGGGAACCAGTTCACCGAAGATCAAAGTGAAATAGCTGAGGATCAGGGTGATGACCACCACAGCAATGGCATCCAAGGTAGCAGCGGGCAGGTTCACGCCCAGGCTCAGCACCCAATCCACCAGGGGTTCGGAAAAGTTATCCGCAGCAAACGCAGAGCCAAGGAAGCCGGACAGGGTGATGGCAACCTGGATAGTGGCAAGGAACTTGGCAGGCTCACGGGTCAGCTTGAAAAGCCGCTTTGCCTTGCCATTGCCTTCATTCGCCATGCGCTCCAGCTTCGCTTCATTGATAGACAGCACGGCAATCTCCGCACTGGCAAAAATCGCATTTAGACCAATTAAAATAACTTGAAACAATAATAGAAAACCTATAGAATCCATAAGTAAAACAACCTCTTTCTGTAAAACAATAGAAAACTCTTCAAAAATGCAACAAAACATGGCCCATACATCTCGAACGGATGCACGAGTCATGTTCTATTCCAAATAATAAAAGATATTCACATTGTTTCGTTCAGGGTCAGGGGTACTGTCTCCAGCATCCATAGTGTGAATTATCCTCCTTTAGCATTCATAATTGCGATAATTATATCAGCAAGATGTAAAAATGTCAATATAGAAAGTAGAATCATAATTGAATAAATGCTTATCGACTTTAAACAGCTTACCACAAGATATTGAATCAGTCCTCTTTATTGGATCGGTAATATGCGATCA
>CALWXR010000068.1 GCA_944385535.1 uncultured Oscillospiraceae bacterium | reverse complement strand
CCCATCATCCGCGGCGATTCGCCGCCCGCCCTCCCCGGACCCCTCCCGGCGCGTACTTGGTAAGTGCCGGTATACCCGTTCACGGCTGAATGGGTACGGTGCCCGAATCAGTACACAGCATCCCAATCACTGCCCAGACTTAAGCCTGTAATTTTTCAGGGAAGCCCGGAGGAATCAACGAACATTCCTCTCTCACCGGCACTGGCAGGGCCTTTGCTGAACCAAGTCGATAAGCATATTCTTTGAAAAAGAAGGTGACCCCATGGATCTGCAAGAATTTTTCCGCATCCACCCGAAAACAGCGGTGGCCTTTTCCGGCGGTGTGGACTCGGCCTATCTGCTGTACGCCGCCGCCCGGTGGGGCAGGGAGACGATTGCGTATTATGTAAACTCCCCCTTTCAGCCCGCCTTTGAGCTGGGGGATGCCCGGGCTCTGGCAAAGGCGCTGTCCGTACCGCTGAGGGTGCTGCCCGTGGATATTCTGGCCTGCCCCCAGGTGGCGGAGAATCCCAAAGACCGGTGCTACCACTGCAAAAAGGAGATTTTTCAAATCATCGCCGCCCGGGCGGCCGGGGACGGGTTCCCCGTGGTGCTGGACGGCTCCAACGCTTCCGACGATCCCGCCGACCGCCCCGGCATGGCGGCGTTGGAGGAGCTGGGAATTTTGTCCCCCCTGCGCCTGTGCGGCCTGACCAAGGGAGAAATCCGGCGGCTGTCCCGGGAGGCGGGGCTGTTCACCTGGGACAAGCCCGCCTACGCCTGTCTCGCCACCCGGATCCCCGCCGGGGAACCGATTACGCAGGAGAAGCTGGCGAAGGTAGAGCGGGCGGAGGACTATCTGCGGGAATTGGGCTTTTCCGATCTGCGGGTGCGCAGCCTGGGGGAGGGGGCCAAGCTTCAGCTGCCCGCCGCCCAGATGGGGAAACTGCTGGAACACAGAAAGAAGATTGTGGAAGAACTGAAAAAGGACTATGCGTTTATTATGCTTGATTTGGAGGCCCGGGATGCGTGATTTACAGAAACTGCTGGAAGGGGTAAAAAACGGCAGAGTGTCCGTGGAGGAAGCGGCCCTGGAACTGAAGGCCGCCCCCTTTGAAGATGTGGGCTTTGCCAAGGTGGATCTTCACCGCCGGATCCGTCAGGGGGCGGCGGAGGTGATCTACGGGGAAGGAAAGACGGCGGAGCAGATACAGACCATCGTTCGCACCTTGTTGGATAACGGGCAGAAAACGGTGCTCATCACCCGGCTGTCCCGGGAAAAGGCGGAGGCCCTTGCCCCCCATTTCGCCCTTGCCTACCACCCGGCGCCCCGCATCGGCATTGTGGGGCAGACGCCGGAGCCGGACGGTCTGGGGGCTATTCTCATTGCCACCGGGGGCACCAGCGACATCCCTGTGGCGGAGGAGGCGGCGCTGACCGCGGAAGCTTTGGGCAACCGGGTGGAGCGGCTGTATGACGTGGGCGTGGCGGGGGTTCACCGGCTGCTTGTGAACCGGGAGAAAATCATGTCCGCCAGCGTCATCATCGCCGTGGCGGGGATGGAAGGGGCCCTGGCCAGCGTCATCGGCGGTCTGGCGGACTGCCCGGTGATCGCCGTGCCCACCAGCGTGGGCTATGGGGCCTCCTTCGGCGGGTTGGCGGCGCTGCTGTCCATGCTCAATTCCTGCGCCAGCGGCGTGGCGGTGGTGAACATTGACAACGGCTTCGGAGCGGGCTTTCTGGCCCACCGGATCAATCATATGGGAGGAAAGCTATGAAGATCCTGTACTTAGACTGCGGCATGGGCGCCGCGGGAGATATGCTCACCGGGGCGCTGATGGAGCTGCTGCCGGATCCGGGAGCTTTTCTGGAAGAACTGAACGGCCTGGGCATTCCCAAGGTTCGCTTTTGGGTGGATAATGGGGAGAAATGCGGCATTGAGGGCACCCAAGTCACCGTGACGGTGGGAGATATCACAGAAGAAGAGGAACACTGCCACCATCATCACCACAGCTCCATGAAGGACATTGGGGGGATCCTTGCCGCCCTTCCGGTGTCGGACAGGGTAAAGGGTGACGCTATGGCGGTGTATGATCTCATTGCCCAGGCGGAAAGCGCCGTCCACGGGGTGCCGGTGAGGGAGATCCACTTCCATGAGGTAGGAGCCATGGACGCGGTGGCGGACATTGTGGCGGTGTGCCTGCTTATGGAGCGGCTTGCCCCGGATCGGGTCATCGCCTCTCCGGTTCACGTGGGCAGCGGCCAGGTTCGATGCGCCCACGGCATTCTGCCCGTACCCGCGCCGGCAACGGCAGAAATCTTAAAGGATGTGCCCATTTACGGCGGGCAGATCCGGGGAGAGCTGTGCACCCCCACGGGCGCGGCCTTGCTCAAGTACTTTGTGGACGAATTCGGCCCCATGCCCGCCCTGCGGCCGGAAGCCATTGGCTATGGCATGGGGAAGAAAGACTTCCCCGCCGCCAACTGCGTCCGGGCTATTCTGGGCAGCGCCGGTGAGGAGGGGGAACGGGTTCTGGAGCTGGCCTGCAATATTGACGATATGACCGGAGAAGAACTGGGCTTTGCCCTGGAAGCCCTTCTGGAAGCGGGGGCGTTGGAAGCCTTCACCACGCCTGCGGGCATGAAAAAATCCCGGCCAGGCCAGCTTTTAACGGTGCTTTGCCGGGAACAGGATCGGGAAAAAATAGTCAAGGCCCTTTTTCAGTACACCACCACCCTGGGCATCCGGGAGCATATCTGCCGCCGCCATACCTTAAGCCGGTCTTTTACCACCGTGGAAACCCCCTACGGCCCGGTGACCCGGAAGGATTCCCAGGGCTTCGGCGTTCAAAGGAGCAAATACGAATATGAGGATCTGGCTAGAATCGCCAAAGAAACCGGCCTGTCCCTGGAGCAGGTCCGACAGCGGCTCCCGGAGGAGACATTCTAAGGAATAGGCAATCATGAATAGGGAAGAGGTATTTTTTGCCGCATACCATTCAACGGACATTTTCCCGCCCATAGCTGCCAAGATCTCTCGACTACGCTCCAGATGACACAGTGGGGGAACCAACGCCCCCCTTCCCCGCCCTTAGAGCAAGCAGGCGCTAAACTGGTTCCACCGCAGAAAAACTTTGTCATCTCGAGCGAAGCCGAGAGATCCACGCACCTACGGCAAGTATGCACCAAACCGGTTCCACCGCAGAAAAAAGTTTGTCATCTCGAGCGCAGTCGAGAGATCCACGCACCTACGGCAAGCATGCACCCAACTGGTTCCACCGGAGGAACCAGCGGACATTTTCCTGCCCATAGCTGCCAGGATCTCTCGCCTTCGTCTGACATGATATGGTATTTCCTTTGGAAACGATTCAAAAGCTTCCGAGATCAAGGTTTCTTGCCATCCGATCCAATATAAAGCGTCCAAAGAGCGGCTTTAAACGCCGGATCTTTGGGCGCGTGTTTTTTATACTTCCCCGTCCTCTGCCGGGAGCAGCCGTTCCAGCTGGGCGGCGCAGGCGGTCATGGCTTGGGGATCCTTCTGTTTGACGGCCTTTTTGCCTGCCTTGACGGCCTCGTCCAGCTCCTTGCGCTGTTCCTTGTCCATCTTCTTCCGACAGACTTCCGCCCGGTACAATAGCTGCTCCAGACGGTCCTTGGCGGTGGCTTCTTCCTTTGCCTGGGCGTCCTGGGCGGCGTACTCCTGGGCCTCCCGCACCGCCCGGTCAACGTCCTCTTTGCTCATGTTGCTGCTGCCCTGGATGGTGATCTGCTGCTGCTTGCCGGTGTCCAGGTCCTTGGCGGACACGCTGACAATGCCGTTGGTGTCGATGGAGAAGGTGACCTCGATCTGAGGCACTCCCCGGGGAGCCTTCCGGATGCCGTTGAGCTTGAATTTGCCCAGGGGCTTGTTCTGATTGGCCATGGGCCGCTCCCCCTGGAGCACGTGAACTTCTACCGAGGACTGGTAGCTGGCGGCGGTGGTGAATACCTGGCTTTTGGTGATGGGGATGGAGGTGTTCCGCTCGATCAGCCGGGTGCATACCCCGCCCACGGTCTCAATGCCCAGGGACAGGGGCGTCACGTCCAGCAGAAGCAGTCCCTTCACATTGCCCGCCAGAACGCCCGCCTGCAAACAGGCTCCCAGGGCCACGCACTCATCCGGATTGATGCCCTTAAAAGGCTCCTTGCCGGTGAAGGCGCGCACCGCTTCCTGAACCGCCGGGATCCGGCTGGAGCCGCCTACCAGCAGTACCTTGCTCAGTTGGCTGACGGACAGGCCGGAGTCAGACAGGGCCGCTTTCATGGGCGTCAGGGTGGCCTTCACCAGGTGATCCGTCAGCTCGTTGAACTTGGCCCGGGTCAGCTCCATTTCCAGATGAACCGGGCCTTCCCGGCCGGTGGCGATGAAGGGCAGGTTGATCTGGGCCAGGGCGGCGGCGGTGGGCTCGTTGATGATCCGCTGAACGTTCAGTCCGGCTATGGTGCCCGCGTCCTTCGTGGCCTGACGCTGGGCGTCGGTAAAGTAGGCGGGGACGGTGATCACCGCTTCCGTCACCGGCTGGCCCAAGTAGCTTTCCGCGTCCGCTTTCAGCTGCTGTAGGATCATGGCAGAGATCTGCTCCGGGGTGTAGCTTTTGCCGTCGATGGGGATCTTCCGGGTGGTACCCATGTCCCGCTTGATGGAGCGGATGGTTCGATCCGGATTGGTCACCGCCTGACGCTTGGCGGCGTCTCCCACCAGCCGCTCCCCGGTTTTGGTAAAGGCCACCACCGAGGGGGGTGGTTCGTCCGCCCTGGGAATTGGGGATGATGACCCGCTCGTTTCCTTCAAAGACAGCCACACAGGAATTGGTGGTGCCCAGATCAATGCCGATGATTTTTGACATAGTAAAGCTCCTTTTGTATCAGTTTCCCGGTTGACCCCACCAGTAGGGGTAGCCCCGGGCATCGCCGGGATATTCATAGGATTCTCCCTCCGGGAAGGTGGGCATGGTTTCCAAATAGTCTTCCCAAAGCTCCTGCTGGGCGTAGTACTGTTCATACTGCCGCTGCCGGCCAAAACTGCCGATCAGGGAGAATAGAATGTTCAGCGCCAGAATACCGGCGAATATATATAGGATCACCGGCCTGCGTCCGCCGGTTCTGCCCCAGCCGAACAGGTCGGAAAAATCAAAGTCCCCCGTCTGCTGCCAGGCTTGACCGCTCTGACCGGAGTAGGGCTCGCTGTAGCCGCCGGTGTTTCAGGAGGCCCGGTCCTGGGCGGCGTTGCGCTGGCTGGGGTTGCGCAGCGCTTCGTAAGCGGCGTTGATCTCCTGCATTTTCTTAGCGGCCTCCTGGTCCCCGGGATGCAGGTCCGGGTGGTACTTTTTCGCCAAACGCCGGTAGGCCGCTTTGATCTCTTCTTCAGAAGCGCCCGGGGACAGCCCCAGAACGGTGTACGGATCGCCCATAGTCCTCTCCTTTGATTCTCTCAGGTCTTTTTGACGAACTTTTCACCGCAGCAGCGGCAGGTGATGCTGATTTTTCCCTTCCCCTTGGGCACCCGCAGATAGGTCTTACACTTGGGACAGCGGTAAAAGCGGTGGGTCTTTCGCTGCTGGAACCGCTGCTTCTGGAACTGCTTCCAGCTTAAAAACTTCCCGTTCTGGGCCTGGCACTTGCTTAGATTCCGGGAAAAGGCCCGGACATAGACGTAAATAAACATTGCCAGGGAGACCAGATAAAGAAGCTCCAGCCCCAATAGGGTGCTGACAATCATCAGGATCAGGGCCCCCCACATCAGGGTCCGGCCCAGGTCGTCGAATCCGTTTCTGCCGGAGAAAAAGGCTTGCAGTTTGTACTTCATAGATGGCACCTCTATTTGCCCGCGGGCTTATTTCAATACCATGCTATGGATACTTTTTAAATGAATTATCACGAAACAATAAATTTTCTTAAACATCCGCCCATTTTTGGGAAAAATTTACACTCTGTTCATGCTTACTCCTGAAGAAGATGTTGCAATCGGCGGAAGGCTATGGTAAGATAATAGCATGCTATGAAGGCGGTGAAATTATGAAAACCGATTGCGGAATGCTCATCAAGCAGATCTCCGACCATATTGCCAAGGACGCTAACAACGCTCTGCGGGGGGACGATTTAACCCTGTCTCAGCTGCGGTGCCTGGAATATCTGTACGGCTGCCGGCAGGAGCAGGTGCCCCTGAAGCAGCTGGAGAGCCATTTCCGGATTGCCCAGCCTACGGTGGCGGGAATTGTGTCCCGGCTGGGAAAAAAGGGCTTGGTTCAGACCCAGGCCAGCCCGGTTAACCAGCGGGCAAAAACCGTCTGCCTGACTCCGGCGGGGGAAGCGCTGTTTCAGAAGGTGGAGCAGCATCGACTGCAGATGGAACAGGTTCTGCTATCCTCCCTGTCGCCCCAGGAGCAGGCCCAGTTTGAGACGCTGCTGCAAAAGGTATACAATGGGATTCAAGGAAAATGAGCCGCTTCGGCGGCCCTTTCTTTGGCCCTAAATGATAGCATGCTATTAGTAGGAATGATTATGAACGAACAATCCAAAACCCGGGCCTTCGGCCAGGGATCCATCCCCAAGGTGGTGCTCCAAAATGTACTGCCGTCCATCGCCGCCATGCTTATGGTAATGGTCTACAACCTGGCGGACACCTTCTTTGTGGCCCAGACCCGCAACGACTACATGGTGGCGGCGGTATCGCTGGCAACCCCGGTATTTCTGATCTTCATGTCCCTAGGCACCCTGTTCGGCATCGGCGGCACGTCTGTGATCTCCCGGGCTTTGGGGGCGGGGAAGACGGCCTACGCCCGGAAGGTCAGCGCCTTTTGTATGTGGGCCTGTGTGGCGGTGGGCGGGGTGATGATGGTCCTGTTTTGGGCCTTCATGGAGCCTCTGCTGAAGATTTTAGGGGCCAGCGCGGACACTATGGACTATACCCGAACCTACCTGAACATCGTGATATCCTGCGGCATTTTCTCCATGATCTCCAACTGCTACAGCAACATCATCCGTGCCGAGGGCAAGGCCACCGTGGCTACGACCGGCACGGTGGTGGGAAATTTGCTGAACGTGGTGCTGGATCCCATTATGATCTCCGGCCTGGGCTGGGATGTGGCCGGCGCCGCCATTGCCACGGTCATCGGCAACGCTGTGTCCGCCCTGTATTATCTGGTCTACTTCTGGCGGGGGAAGTCCCCCCTGAGCATCGGGCTGAAGGAGGCTTCTCTGGGAAACGGTATCTGCACCGGCGTACTGGCCATCGGAATCCCCGCCGCGCTGAGCAGCTTTCTGATGAGTGTCTCCCAGATCATCACCAATGCCCAGATGGCGCTCTACGGCGACCTGCCGGTGGCGGCTTACGGGGTGGCCAGCAAGGTGCTGATGATCGTCACCATGGTGGGGATCGGCATTGGCCAGGGCGTCCAGCCTCTGCTGGGCTACTGCTGGGGCGCCCGGGACCATAGGCGGTTTTCCGGCATTTTAAAGTTCTCCGCCTTTCTGGGTCTGGCCCTGTGCGTTCTGGTGGCGGTCCTGTGCGCGGTCTTTACCGAGCCAATTGTGAAGATCTTCCTGACGGAAGAATCCGCCCTGGCCGACGGGGTCACCTTTACCCGAATCATGCTGTCCACCGCCTGGCTCTTTGGCCTTTACTATGTGCTTATGAATGCCCTCCAGGCCATGGGCGCGGCCCGGCCCTCCTTCGTGGTGTCCGTGTGCCGCCAGGGGATCGTCTACATCCCCGCGGTGTTCCTGATGGGGGCGGTGATGGGGATCACCGGCCTGGTATGGGCCCAGCCGGCGGCGGATGTGCTGTCCCTGATCCTGGTGGCGGTACTGCTGGCCGCTCAGATGAAAAAGCTTCGGCCCCAAGGGGTATAAGCCCAGGCCGGACAGGCTCCCCACTGTGGGGATATAGAAAATGGCTGGATTACCAAAAACAAGGTAATCCAGCCAAACTAATATTTATGCGCGTTATCTTGAAGGAGCTGTTTTCATACTAATTCGCAATAAAAACTCTGAATTTCTATTGGGAAGGTACCGCCTGACGGCGTTGACGGCTTCCTTTTTTTGCCTGTTCCCCGTCAATCCAGGGAAATCCGTTCAAAGATCTCATTTTCGGGGCAGGGGCCCTTCTGCGTGAGAATTCGGTAATTCCGCCGGGAATCCATGGACAGGAGAATGGCGCCGTCCAGGCCCATGGCGAAGAGCCTCCGGCCCTCGGAGGCGGTTCGCTTGGCAAGAAAGGTGTTTCCGATGTCGTCAGAATCCACCACCAATGCGGCGGGATTTACCGTTTGAAGCCACTGGGGACAGTTGGAAGTGTATGCGCCATGATGATTGGCTTTGCAAATATCCGCCTGGAGCTGCGGGCCAAAGCGCTGGGCCAGGCGAAGCTCCTGGTCAGCATACAGATCCCCGCAGGTGAGGTAGGAGGATTGTCCGAAGGAGAATTTGATGGCCAGGGAATGGTTGTTGCAATCCTTTTCCTGAACGGTTCCCTGACGCAGGAGTTCAGCGGTGGTTTCCGGGGCAGGGTTCCACAAGGACAGCTGCACAGGACCGATGGAAATCTCATCTCCCTGGCAGAGGGTTCTGACGGTGGTTGTGCCGTCTAGGGCATGGGAAATGGTTTTCAGGTAATCTTTGCAATCCACGCCTCCCTGCCAGAATTCTCCTACACTGCCGCCGATGTTGCGCAGATAGGCGATTACATCCACGGCGGAACCCACGTGGTCCGAGTGGGGGTGGCTGATGACCAGGTAGTCCAATCGGCGAAGACCGCACTGCCGGACCATATCCAGGACAATGGTTGCGCTGGTGGCAACACCTGTGTCCAACAACATGGTTTTTCCATTGGGGAACAGAAGCAGGCAGCAATCACCGGGCTTTCCCGGAGCGTTGTGAGTGGTGAGATCCGGGAAGTACAGATGCAGTTCACCGTCGCCGTTCCGGGAAATGCATCTGCGGAGCAGATCCATTTGAACTTGGGAGCGGTCCGTCCGGGACAGAGGGCTTTGGAAAAACGCGTACAGAATCCGGGCAAGGGCTTCTCGCGTAAGAGGGCCGGAGGAGGGGGGGACCAGCTCTTTCAGAGCCTGGTGTAAATGGACTTCCGGCGTGCGGGAAGGGGCGCTTCTCTGGACTGTCCGGTGAAGGGCCTGCCGGACAGATTCAGCGGACAATTCCTGGGGAATGGGTTTGGGAATCACACCGACGGAGGCCGCCCACTGGATTTCCGAGGAATAACCGGAAGGGGCTCCGGCGTGGCGGTACAGGGCCTGACAGAGCATCTGCCAGGTGGCGCTTTCGCGGGGCAGGAAAGCGGTGTGCGGGCAGTCCCAGTACCCCCGGTCTGTGAGAAACTCCACGGCCTTGGCCAGGGCGCTGGGGGACGCCAGGTCGGAAAACTGCCGGGGGGTCTTTAGAAATTGAATGTCACAGGCCAGCAAGGGCTGATTGCCCCGGGCGGAACGGCTGATGGTTATCCCTGCCCAGGCGCCGGGCGTGGCGTTGTAATACACCCGCTGCAGCCTGCTGGCGCCGAGAAAGGCCTTCATGTCAATATGGGTCAAGGTGGCCGGAAGATGGAGTTCCTCTAAGGCGGCACAATTGTGAGGACAGGGGCTTTGACGCGATAGAAGAGCTGGGCGAAAACAACGTCAAGCCCTATCTGATCGACGGCGAATGCTACGCGCTGCCCACCAAGTATGAAAACACCTGCTGGATGCTGGTGAATGCCGATCTGTTCGCGGATGCCGGCATTGAGCTTCCTCTGGAAGGCTGGACTTACGCTGAGTTTGCCGAGGCGGCCCAGAAGCTGACTTCCGGCGAGGGCCAGGACAAGGTCTATGGTATGTACTGGAACCTGAACGGCGGCAGCTTTGCCTACTCCACCGGTTTTATTGGCGCAACCCTGGGCCGCTACAAGGTCTACACGGACGACACCTGCACGGCTACCAACTTTGACAACGAGGTGCGTAAGCAGAGCATCCAGCTGATTCTGGACTCCTATGAGCAGGGATGGGCCCCCACCTACGAAGAGGAAGTGGCGGACGATCTGAGTTTTGCCACCATGCTCCTGGAGGGCAAGAGCGCCATGTCCATGGGCATCAACAACCTGAGAATCATCAACGATCTGGAGAACTATCCCCACGATTTTGAGACCGCCATTGTGCCGGCTCCTGTGCCTGACGAGTCTTATTTGGAAGACTGGTGGAACTACAGCGACAGGCCCGGCGCAGGCGACCTGATCTGTATCAACGCCAAGTCCGAATATGTGGAAGAGGCAGTGGACTTTGTGATTTGGTACATCAAGGGCGGCATGGCGCCTCTGGCCAAGGGCGGCCGGATTCCTCTGTGGAAGGGCTTTGACGCCAATTCCATTGTGGAAGTGCTGTGTGAGCAGGAAGGCGTGTTCAATCCTGAGTCAGTCAAGGCTTATATGTCCGTGGATGGAACCTCTGCCTATGAGCAGCTGAAGACCTCTGTAGACTCGAAGATTGATGACATTTCCAAGGAGGAGATGGAGGCCATTTTGTACGGGCAGAAAACGGTGGACCAGGCCTGCGCGGACATGAAGACTCGTGCCGACGAGCTGCTTGCCAACGAGCTGCAGAAGTAATCGAGAATCACACACAAGGAACGGATATGCGGAGAGCTCGCTTCGCTGCGGGCTCTCCGTTTTTTTAGGGGGGTTAGCATGCAGTCGAGAAAAAAGAAAGAACTGCGCCAAAATTTGACGGCCTTTGGCTTTTTGGCACCTAGCTTCTTGGGCCTGGTTTTATTCAGCGCCATTCCCTTGGTATTTTCCCTGTTTGTCAGCTTGACGGACTGGAACTACATTCAGGGCATTGGAAACTGGAACTTTATTGGCCTGAGAAACTTCATTGATTTGTGGAGTGATGAATGGTTTCTGGCATCCCTGCGGAATACCATCATTTACACCGTGGTAACGGTGCCCATTGGCCTGTTCCTGGCCTTGGTACTGGCATATTTGATTGACAGATTCTGCACTGAGAAGCTGGGTGGAATCCTGCGGATTTCCATGTATATGCCCCAAATCTGTAACATTGTAGCATCTGCCGCCATCTGGGTCATGCTGTATTCTTCCTACGGCCCCTTTACCCAGCTGATGAAAGCCCTGGGATGGGATGACCCGCCCAAGTTCCTGGCGGACTACCAGTGGGCCCTTCCGGCCGTGATGCTCATGTCCATCTGGCAGAGTCTGGGCTATCGTATTTTTATTTACAGCGCCTCCCTGACGGGGCTTCCCAAGGACGTGTTTGAGGCCGCTGAATTGGATGGCGTCAACGGAAGGCAGCGGTTTTTCTACATCACCATGCCGCTGCTGAAACCCACCACCTTTTTCTTGACCATTACCGGTATCATTTCGTCCTTTAAGGTATTTGGTTCGATTAACGTGATGACCCAGGGCGGCCCTGGATCTTCGACCTATACCCTGGTGTACTACATCTATAAATCGGCGTTTACCTACTATGAAATGGGCTACGCCTCTGCCATTGCGGTGATTCTGTTCCTGATTCTGCTGGGCATTACCTTGGTTCAGTGGAAGCACAACAACAGCAACTGAAGGGAGGACTGAAATATGCAGAAACAAATGTATGGAAAAGCTGCACGTTTATCTCGGGCTCCCACGCCGGAAGTTGTGGCAAGGAAACTTTTGAAACTGGTTATGGTGGTATTTCTGTGCGTTGTGGCCGTAATGATGCTGCTGCCCTTTGTGTGGATGGTGTCCTCTTCTCTGAAAGAAGAGCGGGACGTTATGAATATCCCCATTGAGTGGATTCCTAAGGATCCCACCTGGGACAATTTCAGGGAGGTTCTCAGCGGTAAGTATCATTTTCTGCTGGCCTACTGGAACTCCATTAAGGTGGCGGTTTTGTCCACGACGGTCAGCGTCCTGTCCGCTATGCTGGCAGGCTACGCCTTCGCCAAGCTGAAATTCCGGGGTTCCAATGTGCTGTTTTTGCTGTACCTGGCCCAGATGATGGTTCCGTCCCAGTTGACGTTGATTCCCCGGTTTGTGGCCTTTTCCGAATTGGAACTCACCAATACCCATTTTTCGATCGTCGCGCCCAAGCTGATTTCCGTGTCCGCTATAGTATCATAAGGCTGAAACAAGTCAATCACTCAAACTTCGCACCAGCAGAAAACCCAACTTTTCAACTGACTTTTGGGAAATTAAAAAGCAGCACAGATCCGAAGCGTAGTATCATGTAATCGCTGCAAAACGCCAAACACATACAAGGGTCTGCACCATGAACGGTATAGCATTTGATGATGAAATGCGTCTTTCTTTCGGGATGAAAGGTTTTTTTAAACGATATCAGATCAGCAGCATATCCGTATGTTTTTTTAAGGTCAGGGTAGATAGTGAGCCGGGTTTATGGTATAGTTGGGTTATCATAGCCCGGCTCTTTTCACAACGATCCGCATCGCGAAAGATTTCGTGGGGCACGGCCATATCGGGGCAGCGCTCATGTGCGGTTTAGGGATGCCGAGGGCAGGCTGAAACATCCCCGTTGGTAAGCTGCCGTTTCCGCCGATCCTGGAGGAAAACGGGGAGAAGCTTTAAAATCTGCTGATAAGACATGAGGAGACAAAAAAGATGATCAAAATACTATTTATTTGCCACGGCAATATTTGCCGCAGCCCTATGGGGGAGTTTGTGCTGAAGGATATGGCGGCGAAGGCTGGGGTTTTGGAGCGGTTTGAGATTGGCTCTGCGGCGGTGAGCCGGGAGGAGTTGGGCAGCCCGGTGTATCCTCCTGCCCGGCGGGAGCTGGCCAGGCATGGGATTTCCTGTGAGGGCCATGCTGCCAGGCAGGTGACCAGGGCCGACTTTGACCACTACGACCGGATCTACTATATGGACGCAAGCAACGCCCGGTATTTAAGCCGGATGCTGCCCCGGGATCCGGATAAGATCCGCCCCCTGCTTTCCCGGGATGTGGCGGATCCTTGGTATACCGGGGATTTTAAAAAGACCTGGGAGGATATTGTGGAGGGCTGCGAGAAGATTATGGAGGAATTTGCGTGAACCGGGAAGCTTTGGAAGAAAGACTGGCGGGGTTTCCGCTGTATGCGTATGACTTTATAGAACCCGGGGAGCTGGAATTTTCCCACCGCATCCGCTGGATCTGCCAGCATGAATGTCCCATGTACGGAAAATCCTGGGCATGCCCGCCCGGTGTGGGCAGTGTAGAGGTGTGTCAAGGGAAATGTCTGTCCTATGAAAACTGCCTGATGATCGCCACCATCACCCAGGTGGCGGATATTTCCGATATTCAGCAGACCCTGGCGACCCGGCCGGAGCATGAAGCCATTACCAACCAGGTTCGGGATGTGATGGAGGAATTGGGGGCAAAGCCCTATGTGCTTTCCACGGAGGCCTGCGCCCTGTGTGAACGGTGCACCATTTTGGACGGGCGTACCTGCCGGTTTCCGGAGAAAATGCGCCCCTGTGTGGAAAGCCACGGCATCAATGTGATGCCGATTCTGGAAAGCCGGGGACTGGAATTCCAGTTCGGATCCAATGTGGTCACCTGGATCTCGCTGCTGTTTTATTGACGCGATGGAAAAGGGCGGGGGTTTTCACTTATCTGAAAGCGCGAGTGCGCCCTTTGCCGGAGGAGTGGGATGACATAGTTTTTACTGCGTACCGTTCAACGGACGCTTTCCTGCTGGTGGGTGCGTGGATCTCTCGACTGCGCTCGAGATGACATATTTTTTACTGCGTACCATTCAACGGACGCTTTCCTGCTGGTAGGTGCGTGGATCTCTCGACTGCGCTCGAGATGACATAGGTTTTACTGCGTACCGTTCAACGGATGGATTTCCGTTGCTGGGTGCGGCAAAGTGAATAGGGAAGAAGCGGGGTACGGTGGTTCCCGCGCAAA
>CALWXR010000067.1 GCA_944385535.1 uncultured Oscillospiraceae bacterium | reverse complement strand
TAACCCCCTATTATCATCTGAGGTTATTATAGCACAATATTCTGATTTATGAAAGGTTTAGATTTAACAAAGCACTATATCGGTTCCTGCGGCTACGATGGGGTGCTGAAACTGACCCTCTCTGACGGCAGTCAGGTGACGGTATTTAAGGGAACCGACGACTGCGGAAGCCTGGCCTTCGGCTCCTACAGCGGTTATTTCATCCCCCAGGAAGAGAACGCGGCCTTTTGGGAGATCTTCGGCCTGCCCAACAGCGCGGAGGAACGCTGCGCCCTGGCGGGATGAATCAGGCTGTGTTTTCAACACTGTAAAAAAATGGCGCCCGGATTTGAGCCGGGCGCCAATGTTATTTGGTTTGGGTTTCCGGAGGCTGAACCTCCCGGACGGTGAGTGTATCCGCTTCTACCGTAAAGCGGATATCGTATCCCGCGAAGCTTAAGCCGTAGACACGGTGGGGGCTGCGCTGGTAGGAGGGGCGGGGGTCGTGGGACAGGACGCCCAGGGCCGCTTCCTGTTTGTCCCGGGGAAGAAGCTCCAGCAGTTCAGGGGGGAAGTTCACCTTCAGGAGGAATTCACCGGCTTTGTCGGTAAAGCCGCCGGTGGCTTCCGGATGGCAGTCCCCGTAAGGGAGGTAGGGCTTAATGTCAAAGATGGGGGTGCCGTCCATGAGATCCGCCCCTCCCACATGGAGAACGGTTCCGTATTTTTCCGTATGCTCTACCATCAGCAGCTTCACGCTGGACAGCCCCAAATGGTTGGGCCGGAAGGGGGAGCGGGTGGCAAAGACCCCCATCCGAGTATTGCCCCCCAGCCGCGGGGGCCGCACCGTAGGGGACCAGCTTTGCCGCACCGCCTGGGAAAACTGCCAGATGATCCACAGGTGGGAAAAATCCTCAATGCCCCGCAGGGCGTCGGGATTGCGGAATTCCGGCTCAAAGACGATGGTGGAGCGCAGCTGCTCCACCAGGCCGCTTTGCCGGGGGATCCCGA
The DNA here is from genome assembly GCA_944385535.1 of uncultured Oscillospiraceae bacterium. Classification (GTDB taxonomy): domain Bacteria; phylum Bacillota; class Clostridia; order Oscillospirales; family Oscillospiraceae; genus Faecousia. Next base: position 13,618 of record CALWXR010000067.1, on the reverse strand, counting down.
ACTTGGTGGGAAAATCGCTGCGCATCCGGGCGATGATTTGCAACTGTACCTGTTCCATGTTACGCCCTGGCCTTTCGGAAGCAGAAGGTCACCGCGAAGATCCCCGCCAGGATCAGGCTGATGGCCGCGCCGGCGGAACTGCCGGAGTAGTAGGATACGATCAAACCGCCCACTCCGGCCGCCAGAGCGAACAGTACAGACAGAATATGGTACTGCTTTAGGTTCCGGGCAATGTTCCGGGAAGCGGCGGCGGGAAGCACCAGCAGGGAGTTGAGAATCAGCAGGCCCACGCTGGAAATAGAGAGGGTCACCACCACCGCAATGGCTGCGGTGAACAGAGTCTGGCTGAATCCCACGGGAATGCCCCGGGAGGAGGCCAGCTGAGGGTGGATGGCGGTGAGGGTCAGCCGGTTGGCGCAGATCACCCAGAAGAGGATCACGGCAAAGAGCACTACCGCCAGCATGGCAATCTCCGCCGGGGTCACGGACAGAATATCGCCGATAAGGTATTTGTTGTATTTGGTAAAGCTGCCGCCTCCTAAGGTGGCGACGAAAATGCCCAGGGCCACGGCGGTGCTGGAAAATACCCCGATCAGGGTATCCGCCGCCTGATTGGACCGGCTTCGGACAAAGGAGAACACCAGGGAGAACACCACGCTGAAGATCACCGCCGCCCAGGTGGGGGCCGCCAGTCCGCAGATGGCGCCGATGGCAATGCCGGTAAAGGCGGCGTGGCCCAGCGCGTCGGAGAAGAAGCTCATCCGGCCGGTGACGATCATGGTGGACATGAGGCCGAACAGGGGGCCCATCAGCAGCAGAGCAAGCAGGGCGTTCTTCATAAAGTCCCAGTGAAGCATCTCGATGGGGAGGGCGTCCCAAAAGGCATACCAATAGCTCATGCCCGGCCTCCTTTCGTGTGGAAGGTGCGGCTGAATTCCTCGGAAGAAAGCACCCGGTCCGGCTCCCCCTGGATCAGCACAGCGTGATCGATGAGCACCACCTGGTCGGCATAGCGCCGGAGCATGGAAAAGTCGTGGGTGGTCATCAGAATAGACAGGTCGTAGTTTTTTCGGATCTCGTCCAGCATGTCCATGAGGGCCTCCATGCCCTCCACATCCACGCCGGACAAGGGCTCGTCCAGAATCAGAATATTGGGCATGGGTTCCAGGGCCAGGGCCAGCAGCACCCGCTGCAGCTCGCCGCCGGACAGGGCGCCGATCCGCTTGTTTGCCAGATCTTCCCCGTGAACCCGCTCCAGGCATTCCGGAACAAGCTGCTTCATGGACTTTCCCAGCCCCAGGAAGGCGGGGCGCTTGCTCATACAGCAGGCAAACAGGTCGGCCACAGACACCGGATCGCTGGGGTCAAAGGCGGGGCTTTGGGGAACATAGCCGATCCGTGGCTTGCTGCTCCGCCGGCCCGGCTGGGAAAAGGCGATGACCCCCTGGTATTCCAGCTGGCCCAGAATGGCCTTCAGAAAGGTGGACTTGCCCGCGCCGTTGGGGCCGATGAGGGCCACCATTTCCCCACAGTGGACGTGTAGATTGATATTGTTTAAAATTTGGTCGGTTCCGATTTTGACGGACAGGTTTTCTACCCTCAGGCAGCAGGAATGGCCGCAGGAACCGCCGTGGATATCCAGATTCATCCCAAGGCCTCCTTAATGGTATCGATATTGTGGTACATAGCGGTAAAGTAGCTGTCCCCGGCCATGGCCATGTCCAGCTGGTAAACCGAAGCGCCGGTTTCCCGGGAAATGACCCCGGCGGCGGAGACGCTGCCGCTTACTTCCGTGAAAATGGCGGGAAGATCATGCTCCCGGGTCAGGGTGATCAGGTGCTTCATTTCCTGGGCGGAGGCTTCACTGCCGGATTCCTCTTCCACCGCTTCCAGAATGGTCAGTTGGAAGCTGTCCGCCAGATAGGCAAAGCCGTCGTGGAAGGTGATCAGTTCCCGGCATCGCAAGGATTCCAGGGTCTCCTGGCCGTAGGCTTGCAGATCGTCCAGCTCTTCCGTCAGAAGGGCCAGGTTTTCTTCAAAGACGGCGGCGTGCTCCGGATACCGCTGACGCAAACCGGCGCAGATGTTCCGGGCCATGCGCTTGGCGTTTTCCGGGGAGAGCCAGATGTGGGGATCCTGGTCATGGTGGTGCCCCTCGTGGTCGTGATCTTCCTGAGCGTGGTGATCCTCCTCCGGGCAGATCAGCTGGATATCCTGGGAAGCGTCGATCACGTCGGCGTTCAGCAGTACGTCATCCAGGAATTCTTCCAGCCCGGCCCCGGAAATGACCACGGTTTCGGCGGCTTCTGCCGCTTTTACCTGGTTGACGTTTAAGGAGTAGTCGTGCAGGCAGCTGACCTGCTCCGTTACCAGCCGGGTAACGGTAAGACCGGTGCCGCTGCATAAACGGGAGGTGAATTCATACACCGGCAATGTGGTGGCGGCGATTTGGGCCGGTTCACCGGAACTGCCGCATCCGCCAAGAAAGCTCAATGCCAACAGGCAGATGAGTAAAGCCGCTTGTTTTTTCATTGGGATACATCCTAAGCTCTTGATTTTCTATTTTCTATCTTATCACGGCTGTCAAGAAAAAGAGGAACAAAACTCAAAAATTTTGCCCGCCTGCGTCTGCAGGCGGGCAAAGAATCATTCATGCGCTATGTATTTCACCTTAGTGGGTTTCCATCCAGTCCTTAACCTTGGTCTTGGCCAAACGGACGATGTCCTCGCTGGGGTAAATGGAAGCTTCGCCGCCGCCCACGTGCAGGAAATACAGGCCCTCGGGAGTCTGGTACAGATCCTCTTCGTAACCGGTGGGATCGCCCAGCTGGCCGAAGGAGTATGACTTGATGAGAGTAGCGGTTTCGGTATCATACTCTTTCTTGCAAATGATTTTCTTCACGGAATAAACCTCCTTTCTTCTTTGTTCTCACATGGTTGCTATTATACATTATTTTGTACGGAAATCAAGTACTAATGCCAAATTTTTACAACAATTTCAAAAAAATTGGACGAATTTCTCGTGTTTAGCAAGAGATAAACCGATATTCTATGTGCAATATCACCAATTATTTGGCGGTTTTGATGAATGGGCCAATGCTTGTCCGATGGAGATTTCCGTGGTATAATGGGAAAAAAGGAGGGTGGCAATGAAGGATTTTCCGATTTTTCCCACCGAATACGGGGTGGCAAGCTTGATCTTAAAGGAGATCCCCTACCGGAGGGAAGCCTATATTCGAGTGCGGGATGCTCAGGCAGATTGTCTGGAGCCTTTGCTTGGGGAGTGCGCCGCCTTCTGCCGGATGGCCGGGGCGGAGCGGGTCTATGCGGCCGGACACGAAGCGCTGGAAGGGCATCCTCTTTATACCATTGTATATGAAATGGCCGGGGAGGCAAAGGCGGATCCGGAAAAGGTGGAGCGGTTGTTTCCGGTTACGGAGAAAACGGTGTCCCGCTGGCGGGAGGCTTACAATAAGGCCATGACCCGGGTAGACAACGCCGGGACGTTGGAGGCCAGGGACGAGGCGTGGATCCTGGCCGGCGGCGGGGCCTATTTCATCCACCGGGAAGGAACGCCGCTGGGGATCGGCTGGCTGGAAGGAGAACGGCTGCTGGCGGTGGCGGCTCTGGAGCCGGGGATGGGAGAGCGGGTGATGCACACCCTCATGTCCTTGATAGAGGATCGGCGGATGACCCTAGAGGTGGCTTCCACAAATGAAAGGGCCATCGGCCTGTATGAAAAGCTGGGATTTCTGAAAATCCGGGAGATCACCCGGTGGTATCGGGTGTGACCGGCTGGGGCAGTGGTGAAACCTCACAAAAAGAAAGCTGTCATTTTGTGATGTAAAGAAAAAATACTTGACATCCGGAAAGGGCTATGCTATAATGCCCAAGGTCAAGGAAAATGCCTTGACACAAGGAGGCTCCCTATGGACGCGTTGGAAATGGCGCTGCTGTATGATTACTACGGCGGTATGCTTACCAAGAAGCAGCGTGAATGCTTCGATATGCGCTACAATCAGGATCTCTCTTTGGGAGAGATTGGGGAAATGCTTGGCGTAAGCCGTCAGGCGGTTTGCGACAACCTGACCCGGACGGAAGCCCTCCTGCGTCGGATGGAAGAGAATATCGGAAGTGTCAAACGGGATATGGTCATTCGCAAGGCCGCTCAGGAGATCCGAAGCGCCGCGGCCGTACTTGACACCTCTTCCGATCCGGCTGTATTGTCTGCCGCTCAGCGCATCCGAGGGGCTGTGGACACATTGGATGAACACTTCTGATGGGATTCGGGAATTGTTGTGATCCCGGAGAAACAAGGAGCGACACATGGCATTTGAAGGCTTAACCGAAAAAATTTCCGCTACCTTTAAAAAGCTGCGGGGCAAGGGCCGCCTGAAGGAAGCCGACGTTAAGGAGGCAATGCGGGAGATCCGCATGGCTCTGCTGGAGGCGGACGTAAGCTACAAGGTGGTCAAGGACTTTACCAAAACCGTCACCGAGCGCTGTGTAGGCGCGGATGTTCTGGAATCCCTGACCCCCGCTCAGATGATCGTGAAGATCGTCAACGAAGAGCTTTGCAAGCTTATGGGCAGCGATACCAAGCACATCACCATCAATCCCAACGGCCCTACCGTGGTCATGCTGGTGGGCTTGCAGGGCGCGGGTAAAACCACCAACGGCTCCAAGCTGGCCGGACTGATGAAGCGCCAGGGAAGAAATCCTCTGCTGGTGGCCTGCGATATTTACCGGCCCGCCGCCATTGAACAGCTGAAGGTCTGCGGCGAAAAGCTGGGGATCCCGGTGTTTGAAAGAGGCACCCAGAACCCGGTGGACACCGCCAAGGAGGCGGTTCTCTACGCCCGGCAGCGGGGCTACGATATGGTGTTCCTGGACACCGCCGGCCGTCTGCATGTGGACGAGGCCCTGATGACCGAACTGAAGAACATCAAGGCCGCGGTAAAGCCCGACGAGATCATGCTGGTTGTGGACGCCATGACCGGCCAGGACGCGGTGAACGCCGCGCAAAGCTTTAACGAATGGCTGGACATTGACTCTGTCATGCTCTCCAAGCTGGACGGCGACGCCCGGGGCGGCGCGGCTCTGTCTGTTCGGGCCATTACCGGTAAGCCCATTAAGTTTGCCGGCATGGGTGAAAAGCTGGAGGACATTGAACCCTTCCATCCGGATCGGATGGCAAGCCGGATCCTGGGCATGGGGGATATGCTGACCCTCATTGAGAAGGCGGAAAAGGCCTACGACGCCAAGAAAGCCGCCGAGATGGAGGAAAAGCTGAAGTCCAACCGCTTTACCTTGCAGGACTTTTACGATCAACTGGTGCAGCTGAAGTCCATGGGCCCCATGGAGGATCTTCTGGCCCAGATGCCCGGCGGCGCCAACATGAAGGGCGTAAAGCTGGACGAAAAGGCCATGGCCCACACCGAGGCCATCATCCTGTCCATGACCCCCAAGGAGCGGGAAAAGCCGGAGATCATCGGCGCCAGCCGGAAGCGGCGGATTGCCGCGGGGGCGGGGGTTCGCGTGGAGGATGTGAACAAGCTGCTCAAATCCTTTGAGCAGATGCGAAAGCTCATCAAGCAGCTCTCCGGCCCCGGCGCGGGGAAAAAGCTTAAGCGCATGAGCCGTGGCTTCGGCGGCGGCTTCCCCGGGTTTTAAATCCGGAAAATACGTTCGCTGAAAGCAAATTGCTTTGCGATATAGAACCATTATGTTTATGGAGGTGAAACTCTCATGGTTAAGATCAGACTCAGAAGAATGGGCGCTAAGAAGGCTCCTTACTACCGTATCGTTGTCGCCGACTCCCGCAGCCCCCGTGACGGCCGCTGCATCGAGGAAATCGGTACCTACAACCCTCTGACCCAGCCCGCCACCATTACCGTGGACGCTGAGAAGGCTCAGAACTGGATCAAGAACGGCGCGCAGCCCACCGATACCGTTCGGGGCCTGCTGAAGAACGCCGGCGTGCTGTAAGAGCCCAAAGGAGAATCCAAAATGAAAGAACTCTTGCTGTATATGGCAAAGAATCTGGTGGATAATCCTGAGGCAGTTACTGTTACCGAATCTTCGAATGAGGACGGCAAGGTGCTGGAGCTGCGGGTCGCCGAGGGCGACATGGGCAAGGTGATCGGCCGCCAGGGACGGATTGCTAAAGAGATCCGCACCATTATTAAGACTGTAGCCCAGCGCACTGGCGAAAAGGTCACGGTCGAGATCGTGGATTGAAACGATTATGCGTGACATTTTGTCACGCATTTTTCGTTGCCTCTCTTTCAGCGGCAGTAGAAAAATTCCGTGTCATTGCAAACCGGCGCTTTCGCGGGCTTTTGATGACATGGAACTTTTCCGGGGCCCGATGGAACCGAACAGGAGGATATGGTTATGAAGCTTACATTTGTAGAAGCGGGAGAGATCGTCACCACCCACGGCGTTCGCGGCGAGGTGAAGGTGCTGTGCTGGCTGGATGATCCGGAAATGCTTTGTGAATTTGACCGGTGCCGCATTGGCGGTCAGAACTACGCCATGGACTCTGTCCGGGTGCAGAAAACCTGCAATCTGGTAAAGCTCAGGGGCGTGGACACCATGGAGGCGGCCCAGGCCCTTCGGGGGAAGGTGCTGGAGCTGTACCGGGAGGACATTGACGAGGATGTGATCTTTGCCGCGGAGCTCATCGGCATGGAGGTTATGGCGGATTGCCGGTCCATCGGCCGGATCCGGGAGGTGCTGGATTATCCCGGTAACTCTGTATATGTGGTAAAGGGTGAGCGGGAGTATATGATCCCGGCGGTAAAGGAGTTCATCCTGTCCACGGATATGGAACGCAATGTGATGGAGGTCAAGCTGCTGGAAGGGATGGCCACCGATGAGGATTGACATTCTGACATTGTTTCCTGAGACCCTGGGGGATGTGCTGTCGGAGAGTATTCTGGGCCGGGCCCAGGAGCGGGGATTTATCCACATTGAGACCCACCAGATCCGGGACTACACCGCCAATAAGCAGAACCAGGTGGACGACTACCCCTACGGCGGCGGCCGGGGGGCGGTGATGACCGCGGATCCCCTGTATCGCTGCTGGGAGGCGGTGTGCGACGAGGCCGCCGGGCCGGTGCATACCATCTACCTGTCCCCCTGCGGCCATACCTTCCGCCAGGCGGACGCCATTCGGTTAAGCCGGATGGACAATCTGATTCTGGTCTGCGGCCACTATGAGGGGATCGATCAGCGGTTCATTGACGAGTGCGTGGACGAGGAGATCTCCCTGGGGGATTTTGTCCTCACCGGGGGGGAGATCGCCGCCATGGCCGTAACCGACGCGGTGTGCCGGATGGTTCCCGGGGTTCTGGCGGATCCGGAGTGCTTTGAGGACGAGAGCCATTTTAACGGCCTTTTGGAATATCCTCAGTACACCCGCCCTGCCCTGTGGCACGGACGGGCGATCCCGGAGATTCTCACCTCCGGCAACCACGAGAAGGTCCGCCAGTGGAGGCGGAAGCAGTCCCTGCGCCGTACCCGGGAGCGAAGGCCGGACATGTATGAAAAGCTGGATCTAAGCTCCAAGCAGGACCAAAAGCTGCTGAAGGAAATGGAGCTTGAGGACGCCCGGCAGAGCTGACACAGGTAGACGCCTTTTGCATTCCGGAATTCGATCCGGAAGAAAAGGCGTCTTTTTTCTTTCCGCTCTTGCGCTTTGGCCGGGAAAGGGGTAGAATAAAACCGGGAGGGGATGCTATGGACAAACTGGAAACCTTAAAAGCCTGGGTTCAGGAGAGCAAAAACATTGTGTTCTTCGGCGGCGCGGGCGTAAGTACGGAAAGCGGAATTTTGGATTTCCGAAGTGTGGACGGACTGTACAGCCAGAAGTTTGACTACCCTCCGGAAACCATCATCAGCCACAGCTTTTATCTGCGGAATCCGGAGTACTTCTTCCGGTTCTACCGGGAAAAGATGCTCCCCCTGGGCTTCGAGCCAAATATCACCCACCGGGTGCTGGCCAGGTGGGAGCGGGAGGGCAGGCTTTCGGCTGTGGTGACCCAGAACATTGACGGCCTGCATCAGAAGGCGGGAAGCAAAAAGGTGTACGAGCTGCACGGCTCGGTGCTGCGCAACTACTGCACCCGGTGCGGGAAGTTCTATCCGGCGGAGTTTATCAAGGATTCTTCCGGAGTGCCCAGATGCGGCTGCGGCGGCATCGTCAAGCCGGATGTGGTGCTGTATGAGGAAAGCCTGGATCAGCGTGTGCTGGAAAAGAGCGTGGAAGCCATCGCGGGCGCGGATATGATGATCGTGGCGGGCACCAGCTTAACGGTGTATCCCGCTGCGGGGCTGATCCGCTATTATCCGGGTAAGAAGCTGGTGCTGATTAACCGGGACGAGACGCCCTATGACGATTATGCCAATCTGGTGCTTCATGAGACTTTGGGGACGGTGTTTTCCCAGCTGTAAGAAAGGAACGGCCGCGATGGATGGAATCGGAAACAGGCCGGACATTTAAGAAGGTGTAAAATGATTATCAGGAAAGAAGAAGCGAAGGACTACGATGAGGTATACGCGGTGGTAAAGGCCGCTTTTGCCGGCGCGGAACACGCGGACGGAAACGAGCAGGATTTGGTCAACGCGTTAAGAAACAGTCAGGCCTATATCCCGGCGTTATCGCTGGTTGCGGAAGAGGACGGGAAAATTGTGGGCCACATCCTGTTTACCAAGGCAATGGTTGGGGATGCTCTGGTTTTGGCATTGGCGCCGCTGTCTGTTCTGCCTGAATATCAAAGAAGAGGAATCGGAACCGCGTTGATAGAAGCGGGACACAGGATCGCCAGGGAAAATGGCTATGGATATTCCGTCGTTTTGGGAAGCGAGACCTATTATCCCAGAGCGGGCTATTTACCGGCGGATACAATGGGGATAACCCCTTCTTTTGATGTGCCGAGAGAGAACTTTATGGCATGCAAAATCAATGAGAACGCGCCCGATGTAAAGGGCGTTATGAGATACGCGAAGGAATTCGGAATTGATTAATGGCGAATCAGATTGGCCCAAGAGAACAGGAAAAAAGCATCCGTATGACCAAAACCCATACGGATGCTTGTTTTTTACTTATTAACTGTTTTCCCGGCCTTCCCGCCGGCGTACATGCGAAACAAAGTGGACGGCAGCAGAATGCCCACGGCGATGATGCCGGCTATGGCGGCGGTGAACATGCCCTGGCTGGCGAACATATCCATGTCGCCCCGAACGGCCCAGTTCATGGCGTAGTAAATGCCCGCGCCTGGGATCAAGGGGAAGATGGACACCACCAAATAGGAAATGGCGGGATATTTCCGGATCCGGGCCATGATCTCCGAGTACACCGAGGAGAAAAGCGCCGCCCAGAAGTAAGCCGCGATCTCGCCGCCGCCCAGCTGGATGGTCACGCTGTACACCGCCCAGGATAGAAACCCTCCCAGGGCGCACAGCAGTTCCCCGGGGCCGTGGATGTTAAAGAGGATGGAAAATCCCATGCAGCCGATGAAGGCGAATGCACATTGGGCCAGGACACTGTACAGGATGCCGCCGGCGGAAACCGGCGTTCCCCAAAGCCAACAGGCCGTGTTCCAGGCCGCGGCGGTGCCCAGAGCCAGGGCCACGGCAGTGAGAAGCACCTGAACGATCCGGTTGACGCCGGAGTTGGTGTCCCCGTAGATAATGTCCCGCATGGCGTTGGTAAACAGCAAGCCCGGCACCAGCAGCATCAGGGCGCCGATGGTCACCGCGTCTGGATTGGCGGTGACCCCCACGGCGCCCAGGGCGTAGGCCAGCAGAGCCATGAGGAAGGAGGCGGCAATGGTGCGGAAAAAGGGATTGGCCTTTTTGCCGTCCAGAAGCTTGGTCACCAGACCCACCAGCATGCCGCAGATACCGGCACAGACGCCGTCGATCCAGCTGCCCCCGAAAAACAGACAGTAGCCGCCTGCGCCCAGGAAATACCCCAGGTATTGGGCGGGAAGGGAATAGTGCCTGCGGCGTTGGCCCACGATCTGCAGCCAGTTCAGTCCCTCTTTGGGATCCGGCTTCCGGTTGCAGATGGCCCGGCTCAGGGCATTATACATTTCCACACTGTCCAGGTCGTTGCCGTGCTCACCGATACGGCGCATTCGGGTGATGGGGGTGCCGTCGTTGGTGATGATGCTGACCGTCAGGTAGTTGGGGATGGCGAATACCTCTGCCTCCACGCCGTAGGCGGCCAGACACCGGCGGATGCTCTCCTCCACCCGGAAAATCTCCGCCCCGCTCATGGACAGCTCATAGCCCAAGCCGGTGGCAAGATCCAATAAAATGTTATAATCCATGGTTTGACCTCGCAAGGTAAAAATCAGGTAAGGCCAGTATACCACACCCGCTGGAAAATACAAGGGGATTGTTTGCCATTGCGTCAATCGTGCGCCAGAAGCCTTCTGCGACGGGCTTTTCAGGGGCCTAAATGCGCAGACAGGAGGGGCTTTCTTACATTTCCTTTCTTGCGTTGTTCGAGCAAAAGAACTATAATGTGCTTTGTGGAGGTGCGTTATGGACTATATGACCTTGAAAGAAGCAAGTGAAAAATGGGGCATGACCCCTCGGCGGGTAAACAACTATTGCGCCAGTGGCCGTATTCCCGGGGCTGTCAAAATGGCCGGTGTCTGGCTGATCCCGAAAGATGCGGAAAAGCCGGTGGATAAACGATGTAAAGCAAACAAATCTATGGGTGGTGAGAATACATGAAACGAATTTTCTTTGTCGAAGATGATTTGAGCTTAATCAATGGACTGTCCTTTGCAATTAAGAAACAGGGGTATGAGATTGAGATTGCCCGGACAAGTTCAGAAGCGGAAAATCTGTGGGTGAATGGAAAATATGATTTAGCCTGAATTATTCACGCCACCCAAGGCAGTGCGCTGAAGCCATGGATCCAAACACAATTTGCAGCATATCTTCGCAAAAGCGCACCAGACCACCAAAAAAAGAGCGCAATGCCCCTATGAGGCTTTGGCCGGGCTTTTTTGAAGACGTCAAGGTACAAAAAACGTTAATTCGGCATCGGCGTTAGTTGTTGGATACATCGGAGTGCCTCATAGAATTCTGCTTTATATGGGCAGCTGCTGCAAAGCTTAAATGTAACATACCCAGCAGAATGCACAGCTCTTGCCGCAATTTTCAACAGCCGCATGAGTGTGTCTGCCAGAATGAAGCAATACGGGGCTATGCGGGCAGTAGGAATGGATGAACGGCAAATGACAAAAATGATTGCTTGTGAAGCATTCACTTATGCTGTTTTGGGGTGTGTTGTTGGCTGTGCTATTGGCTTGCCGCTTAGCAAATCGCTGTATGATTTCCTTATTGCGGGGCATTTTCCATCTGCTGTATGGCAGTTCCCAATTACCTCTTTGGGCGTTATTCTTCTGTTTGTCTCGATTGCGGCAATCGCAGCTGTATATACTCCGGCAAAGCGAATTCGCAATATGTCGATTACTGCAACCATAAATGAATTATAGTTTCATATTTTGATCTGCCGGGCGACGGCAAAAGAAAAAAGCCGTCGTTCGCAGTCCTTTGACACGTCCTTATGACCAGCGGCGGCTTTGAGAAATTAAGGCCGCCGCTTTCTTTATGACTGAAGGCGTGTGATACCAGGATTGGCGGCCCAGAGAGGGAGCCGCCATGCTGCCACCGATGAAAGGAGCGGTGCAAACAGCCTTATCTTCTCACGCTCCCGTAGATCGGGGGTGAGAAGATGAACAAATACACCCTTGACTATGTGGAACGGAACCGGCTGGACGCTTTTTGCAAAACCGGTCTCCGCAACGAGGCCAGAAGCTGCCTGTTGGAGCTGGCGCGTCACCGTACGAAGTCCCTGAATGAATTGCGGCTTGGATGACGAATAAGAAATGAAACAGTCCAAATTTCATGGCAGGGTGCTTCTGCCCCTGTCCGTCTTTGCTGTACGGGAATCAAGCGGGCGCAAGCAGAAACTCGCTTGCGCCCGCTGATATTATGGTGTTTGTTCCTAAGGATTTAGAGGGTGGAAAAACCGGATCTCATTGGATTTTCCCGCATGTTTGGGCTGCTGGGAATACCTTGCCATTCAGGCCCATGTTCATGCAGCTTGAAATGCGTAGAAAAACGGCGTGCCATTTCATTGCGAAATAACACGCCGGTTCCTTTTAGCAATCCTGTTTGTCAGCCGTTAAGTTAGTGTGCTTCTTATACTTCCTTATCGGCGTTCATCAAAAACGCGAACCCTTTCAGTAAAAAGGAAATTACTTTCTGACGAACAGCACGCCCAGGGTGCCGGGACCGCAGTGGCAGGAGATGGTACAGCCGGCGGTGGTTTCATATACGGTATGGAAGTGGCCGTATTCGCCGATGGCGTCCTTGACGGCTGTGAGACATTCGTCGGTTACGGGCGTATGGGTCAAAAACAGGGTGTCCCGATCCACATCCTCCCGGGCGTTTAACCGGTCCTTGACGTAAGTAGCCAGACACTTGGCATAGTTGCCCCGGTATTTCTTGACCACCACCATCTTGCCGCCCTTGACTTCAATGCAGGGCTTCAGGTTCAGCAGATTGGCCCCCAGCGCCATGACAGAGGAGCAGCGGCCGCCTTTGACCATGTAATCCAGCCGATCCAGCAGGAAGCTGGCTTCTACCTTGGCGGTGAATTCCTCCAGCTGCTGCTTCAGGCTGTCTAAATCCGCGGCGGTTTTTGCCAGCTGGCAGGCCTTCAGCACCACCAGACCCTGGCCGGTGGACAGATTCTGGGAGTCAATGACCCGGACGTTGTCAAATTCCTGGGCGGCCAGGCAGGCGTTCTGATAGCTGGAGGAAAAGGCGGAGCCGATGTTGATGTGGATGACGCCGTCATATTCTCCGGCATACTTGGCAAACGCGTCCTGATAGGTCCCTACGCTCCGGGCGGCGGTGGAGCAAAGACTGCCGCCGGAAGCCACATGCTGGAAGATTTCATCGGGGGTAATGGTAACCCCGTCCTGGTATTCCTGATCCTCTTTCACGACAATCAGGGGGACGATGGTGATGTTGTGCTGGCTGACCAGCTCCGGGGAAAGATCGCAGGTGCTGTCGGACATGATTTTGATGTTCATAGTATTCTCCTGGTTTTAGTTGGATTTTGGGATGGGGTCGGCCCTCATCATAAAACAGTTTGGCTCGGTGTTTTTGCTTCGGAGGTACCCAGCGCCCCAGTCCCGCATGGCCACCAGAATGGGAAGCAGGCTGCGGCCCATTTCCGTCAGGGAATACTCTACCTTGGGCGGGATCACGGGATAGACCTCCCGATGTATCAGATGATTCTGCTCCAACTCCCGAAGCTGCTGGGTCAGCATTTTGGGGGTGGCGCTTTTGATGGCCTTGCGCAGCTGGGTAAAGCGAAGCTTGCCGCCGGACAGATGCCACAGGATCAGAGCCTTGTATTTTCCGCCGATGAGATCCAGAGTCGCTTCCACGGGACAGTTTTTATCTGTGTCCATAAACCGATCCTCCTTACAGTATCTTTTTATAGTCTCTTGTAAAACTCAAAAACCCATTGAAAACACTGGATTTTTTGAGATAATTACTACTGATTTTTCTCCAG
>CALWXR010000066.1 GCA_944385535.1 uncultured Oscillospiraceae bacterium | reverse complement strand
CCCGTTGATTCTTGTAAAAAATAGTTTTTACCTTGAAAAATACGGACTGATAAGAATTAATCAGCAAGCCCTAATTAGCGTCTGCTTAATAAGCAGTATTTTGCTATTTTTCTCCACCGTAGACGAGGAATTGCAATAAGTGCATTCTGTTGCCAACGGCCGCTGGGGACCGCAGAATGCAATAAGCAACTTTTTTCCTTTTTTGTCATTTAGACATGTAATCAATGCGTGCTTTGGATGATGCGTTGAACCGCATCATCCAAACAGGTGCAAGAATTTGTGCCTTTCGGTGAACGATCCTTGAGCCAGAAGAACGAAAAAAAGCCTGGAAAGCCTTGGCTTAACAGTGATAAGGAACTAAATCACTTATCAACTGTTAGCTGACGGTTTTCGGGTGCATACGAAACTCCCGTCTGATTCCTAACAGGAATTAGGCGGGAGTTTTTTCCTGTTAACAGGAGCCCATATTGGAGGATAGCATTATGAAAACATTACTTTCCTGTGAATTTAACATGGACACAGGCTGCGTTGAACTAAGATATTCTGACGACAGCATGATTTCCATTAATTGCACCGCTGTAGCGGACAAAGTTGCGAATAGCCGTTTCCACCAAGCTGTAGATAATGCGTACTGAATAACACAAAATAGCTTGAAAGCCGAGGCTTTCCGGACTTTTTTGCGTTGTTCAGTACACATAACCACCCGGCAGCGAGAAAAGCGGCAGGCCTCGTGTTGAGGCCTGCCGTTAGTCGAGATCGACTTTTGCGTAAGCGTCGGAGTTTGACATCTTGTATTCTTGTTGGATATCGGGCGCCCAGGGCATGAGGGTTTCCAGTATTTCATGAGATGGAGATTTCCCAAAATTACGAGTGCTGCCAGAGGGGCCTTAAGTCCTACTTCATAAAGACGTCGGAGATGGGGGGACAAGTTCACCGCCGCCAGAAAGGCAGGCAGAGAAGCGTCTGTTCTGCCCATCCTGCCTGATTATTGACGAGGTGGGGCACTGTGAGTTTGACAAGGAGAACACACGGCTATTCTTTGACCTAGTTGACCGGAGGTATAACAAATAGGGCAACTTCAACATCGTCTTTACCAGCAACACCCCCCATCCCACTGGAGGTCCAACTTCAATGCGGACAACGCCTTGCTGTGTGCCCCGGACCGGATCTTTGACGACGCCACGGTGTTCAACGTTTCCGGGGCAAGAACCTGGAGACGGCGGCCCTACAAACCGGCAGAGTGAAGGCCCCAGCATCCTCTGAACCCCCGCCGGGGACCGACTAATCTGATACGCTGTTCTGGGTTGCTGGCGATTTCTTTTGAACTAAAATTGGTGATTTCAGTTGAGCCCGGAGTGGCTGTTTCCGCTGGGCTCTAACATTCCTGGGGGGATAAACAGAGCAAAATCTCCAAATTCAGCGCAGCCTAAAGAGAACAGCCCCACATTCCGGCTGTGAAGTTCATACATACGGAAACTTAGGGCAGCTTCTCCGTTCACATAGGCAGTTCCTGCGGTACCCTCCGTGATGATCTCCAGCTTGTAGCAGCCATCCTCCGATGGACGCACCGGGACTTCCATTTCAGTATCATAGGGGAAGGTTTTTCCGCCATCCTCGTACATCCGCAGCCAGGATCGGAATACCAACCGATTGCGCTCCGGTTCAATGTAGAGGTAGTACCCTTCCTTCATTTCTTCGGTTACTTGCAGAATGATACCTGCCTGTTGCGCACCTTCTGGATGAATTGTTACCCGAAGATAGCAGGGATCGGGCTGGGACTGCATCAGGAGCATATGCTGCAAACCAGGGACAACAGCATGATATGCGTTTTCCCCAATCTCCCAATCCGGGGTAACGCACCGGGGGCAGTTTTTCATTTTCCGTGAGAACAATGCCCGTTTTCCCTCTGGCAGACAAAGCCCCAGATCTCCGTCGGGCAGCTGTCTCACTTGATGAATGACCATACTTCCGCCCCAGTCCCAGGTACGGTAATCCCATGCTTTCAGTTTGTCCGGCCAAAAACCGAAAATATTCTCTTCTTTGGTGGGATTCCAGCCGAATAGATATCGTTCCAAGCCATGTCCTGCGGTTTTGGCGGCGTAGAAAGCTCTTGCATCCAGCCGATGATTCTTGGGAATCTGCCACTGTGATTCTCCAATAGATCGCTTGACGTAATAGACTCCAAACAGGGTGGTATAGGAGGAAAACACCAGATACTCCCATCCGTCCATCGTGAAAAAATCCGGGCATTCACAGGCACAGTGAAACCTCCGGGGATAGTAAGTCGGTTCCCGGTATTCCCAATGCTTTAAGTCTTTGGAAGCACACAGTCCAACACACCCAGTTTGACTGTGGGAATCGTTGGCTCTGGCGGCAAGATACATTTTGTATTCCCCTGCGGATTCGTCCCAAACGATTCTGGGGTCTCGCCAATCAGACTTGTGATAGATCACACCATCCGGACCAAACGTGTCATCTTCCTGATATTCCCAGTTATCCAGCGAGCCGTCCCGGCTGATGTAGTGGGTCACAAACTGTTTCCCCTCCGGGAAAATGCAGGCAAACAGATGCCAAACCCCATCCTTGCGGATCAGATCTCCGGTTCCGCCCTGAACGTGAATGGGGGTTTCCTTACTCATATGAATCAGGTCCTCACTTTCCATTCGATGCCAGCCGGGAACAAAATCAGGTGCGTTCCGGTCTTTCCATCCTTTCAAATAGAAAAGCTGGTATTTGCCGTCAATGTATTTGGGGATTACATCCCCTGTTCTTGCGTTGGGCGCCTGATAAAAAACCATATGATTAGTCCTCATAAGCACCGGACATCTCCCACAGAGTCAAAGAAGTAGGTGTGCCGGAAATCTGAAAATATCTCTGTCCATCCGTATAATTCCGCAGGGAGACGGCTTTTCTGCCGTTTAAGTACACTTCCAGCATGGAGCGATCCAGGTAGCAGGTAAAGGCAATGGACTCGTCGCCAATATCCACGTCATCGGATGCGTCGCGCCAGCGGCCGATCTCGTTTCCGGCTTCATCCCGAACACCCAGATGTTTGGAGTTGCGGTCATAATATATTTCTTTGCGCTGCTGACCATAGCAAAGAATGACGGAAGCCATATCGTCATCACTGGTGAACTCCATACACATAGCATCACCGGTATGCTTTGCCAATGCATCGTTGGAGGAAAGGTAAATTGCGTTCTTACAAAGGGTCTTTACTTCCTGAACGGGACGAATATCCAATACCCCTTTGCGAATGGACAGCTCCACAGGTAGACCTCCACTATGTGCCCAGCCTGCATGTACTTCTTCTATAAAGCTGCGCTTGTCTTGGGCGATGGTAAACACCACAGATCTGCCGTCAGGTGTTACAAAACCACTGGGGCCGGTGAAAACGCCCTTGCCCAAATCCAGAAGCATGGCCTTTTCATGATGCTTTGTGAAGGTTTTACTGTTCGCGTTCCAGGACCCCAGAAAGTAATAGGTTTCCACACAAGTGGTCTCAACCTGTGTAGCACACAGCAGCAGAATGTGACATTTCACGGTTCCATTTTCGTCTTTCAAGGGAAGCAGTACGGGCAGTTCCCAGACATGCCCCACTTCCTGATTGGATTCAAAATCATATTCGGTGATGAATCCGTGATTCTCCCAACGGATGCCGTCATCAGAAGAATACAGAACAGCGTTGCCGCCGCCGTTATTTTCGTCGCCACTGCCTACCAGCATGAAATATGTGTCATTTTCCAGCCAGACAAAGGGGTCCCGGAATTCTCCCATCCAGCCCATATCCTGTTCCTGAACCAGTTCCTGCCGGGTGAACCATTTATTCAAGCTCTCATCGGGGGCAGCCAGCGCAACAGCCTGATTTGGAAAAGTCTTGTCATTGCCGGCGGTATAGTAGATTCGGGGTTTCCCTTCCTTGTCAATGACGGAGGAGCCGGACCAACAACCGTTAGGCGCCGGCATTTCTTTCTCCGGAATCAGAGCCAGGGGACAGGTCTGCCAGTGGATCATATCTCTGGATTTTAAATGTCCCCAACACAGATGATCCCAAATAGGAGCGTGGGGGTTGGCCTGATAGAAAATATGATACCAACCATTGTAATACATAGGACCATGGGGTTCATTCATCCACTTTCCCTCGGGACTCAAGTGATAGCAGGGACGGTTACGGTCGGACAGATAATCCTTGCGCTGAGGCATAGCAAACGCAAACGCGTCTTCTTCCTGTTTGCCGGTATGGTCAGAAGCGTGGAGCATAAGAATATCGGCTTCCGCCTTAGCGTATGTATCTATTTCCACCCACTTCATGAAGCCGTAGAAACAACCAAAGGGCACAGATTCTTGATAGAAGCCGCCATCCACGCGCCGCCCAATATATGGCGCGCCATCTGGGAAAGCAAGTACGGAATGTCTCTTAAACTGCTTTCGGTTAGAGAATACACCGTTGACATACAGATCGCACCAACCAGCATTGCCACGATACACCACAGTAATTACATTTTGAACGCCGGCTTTGGCATGCGCCCGTATGGAAGAAAAGCGAACGGGCTCGGTGCCGATGCCCAGCTCAATACTGACGATACCGCCCCGCTCAACAAAAATGTCAATCCCCTTATTCTCGTCCTTACGGTAGAAAGAAAACAGACCATCCGTGTGGGTTGAGAAGGTAATGGGCATAAAGCAAATACTGAAAGTGAAGCTTTCACCACTGCGCAGCCAATGGTCCGCGCCCTTGAACCAGTGGGAATACCCGTCAAAGAGGAACTGATCTTCCCGGAAACGAAAGCCCCGATTCTGAAAATCGGGATTTTTTGAGAGGATAAAGGGTAAATACGTCTGACTTGCGCGGCAGACAGGGGTGTCGTTTTTATCATTGGAAAATGTATAACGCATGGCGGATTTCCTCCCAATTCTATTGTTGAGCAAATTGTTCTTCAATTTGGAAAGCGCTGTCAAGTGCGGGATAAAGAATGTGGATTGTCACAAACAAAATGTACCAGATACCAATGATGGGGAGCAGAAGCAGTGTCCAGGGGGCGAAAAGAAGGTAAACTCCCCAGTAAAGTATTTGAAGAATCCCCACGCCTATCACTTTCCAACAATGCTGAATACAGAACAGAATGGTATTACGCAGTCGGATCACGGCGGTTTGCTGAAACAGCACCATCTGGATCCAGTAAAGCTGAAAGAATATGGTAACCAGCAGGAGGGAAAACAGCGTCATTAGAACGGTGCCCAGCGAAGGCATGACCTCAGCCCACCAGAAAAGCATGCCTGTAAAGCTGAAGACGCCCATTGTTACGCCAAGAATAGCGCCGGGGATCAAGCTGCAGCGGAAGTTTTGCCGCCAACTTTTTTTGTAGCTGCTCCACCAGGGCATTGGATCATCCCGGAGCGCACGGAGAATACTGTCATACAGACCCGAAAGAAAAGGCCCATAAATCAGACCGCCCAGCAGGGAACAGGGGAACAGTACCAAAATGCTGGAAGTGTTGATTGCCAGCAGAATGCCAAGGATAAGCGGTAACGCTCCCAGAATGGTAAGCGCGTTTATTTTCATCCAGTCAGCCCAGTGGCGGCTGATTAGCTGCTTATAGCGGTTAAACCCGACCTGCCGTTTTGTTTCGTCATAGAATTTATCTTCGGGGATAAACATTCCCATGGAAAACGTCTCCTTTATTTGGCGTAATGAAGTTGTTGCAGGAATTCACTCAGAACTTGGGAAGGAGAAAGGCTGAAATTCTCCTGAGTGGTTACATCCAGCCGAATCGCACAAGCGTCCCGAATACCGGTAGCGGAAGCCCCTGCGCTGTAAGTCCATATCTGGAAGGTCTGTCCGGCGTATTCTTCGGTGTAAGACGTCGCGTTTGGATATCGCTCCAAGGTCAGCGCTTCCAGCTCGGAAGCGGTGGCGGCAGCATCCTCCAAACGATCGGATTCTGTGACAACCATATGAATTTCCGCATCGTAGGTGGTAGCTTCATCGCCGGTATCGTTTGTGTAGGTGTGCGCATTGCCGGTTGTCCAGACTGCGTAGTACATACCTTCGGCAGCCAGAACATCCTCGTTGCGCTGAACTTCCCAGTTTTGCGGGGTTTCCACGCCAACATAACTGCCCATGATAACCCAGCTTTCTTCCCAGGGCGTACCATCGACGGTCTTTTCAGGCAACGTCTGCCCACAACCTGCCAGAAGCAGGCAAAGGATGATACAACAAACAAGTGATATCTTCTTCATGCGATAGGCGCTCCTTCCGTCAGAATATTCCACAGCTGCGCGCACTCCGCGGCGTTTGGGACGGTTTTTTCCGTCCAGAATCCCCGGCGGGCAAAAGCCAGATGAGAAAGATCGGCTCCGATTTCCATTTGGGCAAGTACAGGACAATTGCCCCAACGTATGTATTTGCCATCAGGGCTCAAATCGCCGTCATCAGGCAGGGTTCCGTCCAGATTGCATAGCGCCGAGGTTGCTTCCTGAAAGGATGCGGGATCCTCCATCAGGAAGAAATAGCTTACGCACTCTGTAATATCCGCAACCAGCTGCACCTGAGCTGCCTGCGCAAAGTAGAGAGAGTCGGCGTCTCCTGTATTCACGGAGGTATATTGTTGCAAACTTACCACTACTTTACCGTCCCCATTCATATCGGAACTTATGTCAGTAAAAGCATCGACCAGAGCAGAGACGGTTTCTTCGCTCAATGGGGTGCTTCCTACATAGGCGATGGAATAGTCCGGTTTCGTCTGGCCAATACCCAAGGCATTCAGCAGCAATTCCAGCAGAATCAGCAACAGCATAATCCCGATACAGACATGCCACTTATGATAGTGCCACCAATTGCGGCGTCGTTCTTCCCTGGTCAATACCCTGGGTGTTTCCGGCCTGACTTCCTCTTTCGCTTTTTTGAGAAGATATTCGCTTGCCATGAGAACTGAATCACTCCTTCGTGGTTCCGCCGAAGCCATAACTGACAGGCAGACAGAGCAGGCTGGGAACCTGGCTGCGGTCTTCCCGCAACAGCATATCTACGCAAGTCTCGGCAATCTTGTCTACGGGCTGGATAATGGTCGTGCAATAGAATTTTCCGTTATCAAATCTTCGAATGCCGTCAAAGCCAATGATCTGCACATCCTCCGGCACGCGTATGCCCAGTTCCGCCAGCAGTTCCCGAACCTGTATGGCCAGCAAATCTGTGTTGCAGAAGATACCGTCATATATCAGCTTTCCTCCGATCAGATGTTTCTGGAAATGATCGCGAAAAACATCGGCGCCATCAACATCGACATAACGCAGGTCGTCGCAGGGGATCCCCAAAAGGTTGCAGCCAGTTATAAAACCGTCAACACGCTTATCCGCTTCGCCGGGAGTGGCGGAGCCTGTCCACAGAGATAACACCTTTTTACAGCCCAAAGCCGCCAGCCGTTCCGCTGCCAAACGTCCGCCGCCATAGTTGTCAGAAGCCACACAGGGGACGTTGGGACCAAAATAACGGTCAATGGAAATAAATGGGATATCATCGCTTAGATGAACTGCGTTATAGGTTAATCCGATGATGCCGTCCACCTTATTCTGGCGCACCATTCGGACGCATTCGTCTTCCCGGTTATGGTGAGAATCTGTCAAGAACAGCATCATTTGATAATCGCGCCTGGTCAGTGAGAGATTGATCTGCTGTGCAAGAGAGGAAAAATAGGGGTGTTCCATAGAGGGGAGGATCACAGCAATGATATTGGTTTTATTCGTCTTAAGTCCACGGGCATAGGGATTAACCTGATATCCCAGTTTTTCAATGGCCGCTTCCACTTTGACGCGGTATTCCTCGCCAACCTGCTGACCATTGACGACACGGCTGACCGTACCCAGCGCAACTCCAGCTTCCCGGGCAACATCCTTCATTGTGGACATGGCTTTTTTCATAATCATAACCTCATAATTCTGTATTTTAGTATATATGAAACGTTTTCTAAGATCAAGGGTTTTTCCGGATTTTTGGGGTAAATTTATTTTATCAGAGGGCGTCAGAAAAGTAAAGGAATTATTTCATCAAAATTTCATGAAGCAAAAAGTTTGTAAGATATGCACAATATAAACAACAATTTTTTATGCAAACAAAAGAAATTGTTTGTTGCGTCGAAAACTGAGCAAAAAGATATTGACAATTTGTGAATTGGATTTTATCATGTAGATAGTCATGAAACGTTTCCTGAGAATAAACAAAAAAGTTCAGCATCTTCTTTTATATAGCGTTTCTTCCGAGGAAACGGATTAAGGCCGCCTCCTGCTTCGGCAATCAACCTTAGGAGGGCAAGATTTCAATGAAAGAAGTGATTTAAGTGTCAGAAGCGAACGTATCCAGAGTATCCCGCGGAAGCGCCGAAAAACTGGGCCGCAAATCACTGAAGCACCGAATCATGGATAATTGGCAGATGTATTTGCTTCTGCTGATTCCCGTGGTTCTGACCTTCGTGTACAAGTATATCCCGATGTACGGCGTCCAGATCGCGTTCCGGGACTACTCTCCCAGCAAAGGATTTTCAGGAAGCACCTGGGTTGGTCTGAAATGGTTTGAGCGGTTCTTCAACGCGCCTACCTGCAGCCGTATGATTAAGAATACGATTCTGCTCAGTGCCTACTCCCTGCTCTGGAGTTTCCCCATTCCCATCATTTTGTCCCTGATTATCAATCAGCTGCGATTCCGGAGATACAAGCGGGTGGTACAAACCATTCTTTATGCACCTCATTTTATTTCTACAATGATTGTCTGTGGTATGATTCGGATTTTCCTCAGTCCCTCCGGTGGCCTGATCAATCTGATTCTGGGCACCAATATTGATTTCTTGACAGAGGCCTCCGCTTTCCGAACCATCTACGTCGCCTCTGGTATCTGGCAGGATGCGGGATGGGGCTGTATCATCTATCTGGCAACCCTTGCTAATGTGGATCCCGGATTATATGAAGCGGCAAAGATGGACGGCGCGTCTGTCTTCCAGCGAATTCTTCACATCGACATCCCGGAACTGATTCCCATGGCGGTGCTGAACCTGATCATGGCAGCAGGCGGCCTGATGAACGTGGGTTTTGAAAAGGTTTGGCTGCTTCAGACGGACTTGAACAAGGCAACAAGTGATGTGATAGCGGTGTATGTGTATCAGCAAGGTATTGAAAACGCCAAGTATAGCTATTCAACCGCGGTCGGTCTTTTTAATACAGCTGTAAATATTGTACTGCTGATCATCGTCAACAAAATCGCGTCCAAGCTATCGGACGTGGAATTTGTGTAAGGAGGTAGCGGACATGGCAAAAAACAACAAGCTCTCTATCGGTATGTCCGATAAGACCAGTGATATTGTTCTGGTAGCCATTACTGCGGCGGTTTTGTTGGTGGTCGCATATCCTCTTTACTATGTTGTCGTCGCATCCTTTTCTGATCCTTACGAGGTTTACGCCGGCAGAACGTTCCTCTTTCCGAGAGGTTTTACACTGGATGGATATAAGGCGGTTTTTGCGGATAACAATATTGTCTCCGGCTTTTTGAACTCTGTACTCTATACTACGGTTGGTACAATCTTTTCCGTTGTCATGCTGTACATTACGGCATATCCCATGGCGCAGAAGGATCTTCCCGGCCGTAAATTCTTAAGCTTATTCTTTGTCATCACCATGTATTTCAGCGGCGGATTGATTCCGACCTATCTGGTGGTTAAGAAGACCGGTTTAATCGGTAACATGTGGTCCCTGTTCCTCCCCGGCGGTGTAGCGGTTGGCAATATGATCATCGTCCGGAATTACTTCCAGAACTCCATTCCCAAGGAACTGGTAGAGGCCTCCCAGATCGACGGCTGTTCCAAGTTCCGTACCTTTACCGATGTGGTTATCCCCCTGTCCATGCCTATTCTGGCAGTTATGGCTGTGTTCAGTATGGTTGCCTACTGGAACGACTGGTTCACTGCCATGATCTATCTGGGCGGCAAGGGCCAGCCTCTGCCTCTGGTGCTTCGCAGCATTCTGATCAAGAGCAGCGCCAGTGCGGCTCAGGTCAGTATGATCTCAGGCGGCTATGCAGAACTGAACAAGCTAACGGAAATGATTAAGTTCTGTTCCATGATCGTTGCGGCAATCCCTATGCTTATTGCATATCCCTTTGTGCAGAAGTACTTTGAAAAAGGATTTATGTCCGGCGCCGTCAAGGGCTAAGGACACAAATTATAAAAATCAAAAAAGGAGAATGTAAAAATGAAGAAATTGCTTTCCCTGGTACTGGCCCTGGCTATGGTTCTGAGCCTGTGCGCCTGTGGCGGCAGCGACGAACCCGCGGATCCCGGTGAAGCCAATACCAACACCGAGCAGACATCCTTTAAGATCGTCAGTGGCATCGACCCCCTGTCCGGCGGCTATGATGACAATGTGGTCCTGAACGCCATGCAGGAAAATGCCGGTATTCAGATCGAATGGGAGACCATGAGCGACTCCCTGGCTGAACAGGTCAGCATCCGTATCGCCGGCGGCGAACTGCCCGACGCTTTCCAGGGTGTTGGTTTCAGCAACTACGACCTGGCTCGCTACGGTGCTGACGGCACCTTCATCGATCTGACTCCCTACATTACCCCCGAGATTATGCCCAATCTGTCCGCCATTCTGGAAAAGTATCCCAATATTAAGTCTGCCATCACCCAGGAGGACGGCGGCATCTATGGTTTGCCCTCCGGCGACAGCATGGGTACCGGCGCTACCGGCGCAGACGTTGACTACAATATCGGCAGCATTCCCCAGTTCACCATGATCAACAAGGTTTGGCTGGATGAGTTGGGTCTGGAGATCCCCACCACCACCGAAGAACTGCACGATGTTCTCGTGGCTTTCGCTGAGAACGATATGTCCGCTAAGGTTTACGGCAATGCCGCCGGTACTACCATTCCCATCTCCCTGGGCTATGACCAGTGGTGCTGGGGTCAGGACATCTTCTACGCTGCCTTTGGCTTCACTACCTGGAGCGATGTTTGCCGTGACCTGCATCTGAAGGCTGACGGCACTGTGGAATTCCTGTCCGTTACCGACGCCTACCGCAAGGCTGTTACTTACTACCACGATTGGGTCGAAGAAGGCCTGTTCGATGCTGAAATGTTCTCTCAGGATGCTACCCAGTTGATCTCCAAGTGCTCTCAGGGCTACGTCGGTGTCGGCGTGTGGTGGGAGATCAACGAGCTGATGGGCGAATATGCCGAGGACTATGTTTATCTGCCTCCTCTGACCGGCCCTGAAGGCGACTGCGGCATCACCCTCAAGTCCTGCGGGGGTGTTTCCTCCGGCAATCTGTCCATTACCTCTGCCTGCGAGAGCCCCGCTAATCTGCTGAAGTTCTACGACCAGTGGTTCACCGGCGAAAATGTTATGCAGCTGGCCTACGGCCCCATCGATGTGTTCTACACCGGCCAGGATGAAAATGGTCAGTGGATCTCCATCACCGACGAAGAGGCCCAGGCCAAGTTCGGCATGAGCTCCGGCGAGCTGAAGGCTGTCAACCAGGTCTATGGTCCCAAGCTGATTCTGTCTGAGCACTATGCCAATGTTTGGCATATGGAAGACCGTGCCATGGATCGTCTGGAGGATCTGGTAAACTTCTGGTTCGACTATGTACCCGATATGTCCGTGTACCCCGGCGACTGCGTCTTCACCAGTGAAGAGCTGGAGATTATCGATATGTACAAAACAGACTTTGATACCCAGGTCGCTGAGCAGGAAGCTTTGTGGCTGAAGAACGGCGGTCCCACCGACGAAGAGTGGGAAACCTACAAGCAGTTCCTGTCCGACAGCTGTGGCATGGACGAGCTGCTGAAGGTCTACCAGGATGCGTATGACCGCTACGTAGCCACACAGTAATTGAATCTTCTTCTCCTCTTTCGGGGCGGCGGAAATCCGCCGCCCCACCAGCGTTACGATTGGAGTCAGCGGTATACGCCGCATCCGCCTGCTTCCAATGGTGGGTAGAAAGATGTCTTTTGCGCAGCAAAAGATGTCTCTGTGCTCTTTATGGAAAGGAGAATTACATCTATGACCAGCAAAAAACTACAGCGTGCCCGGGATTTTGAGCGAAAATACAGCCCCTATGTAGCAGCGGAATTGCCCCGGTTTCATGTGACCGGCGCGATTGGCTGGATCAACGATCCCAACGGCTTTGCCCCTTATAAGGGAGAATATCATCTGTTCTTCCAGTACCACCCCTATGATATCAAGTGGGGTCCTATGCACTGGGGTCATGTAAAAAGCAAGGATTTTATTCGCTGGGAACGGCTGCCCATTGCCATAGCGCCGGATACAGAGTATGACAAGGATGGCTGCTTTTCCGGCGGCGCGGTGGAAATGCCTGATGGCCGGCATCTGCTGATGTACACAGGCGTTCGGAATCAACGTCTGAAAAACGGTAAGATTGAAAGCTATCAGACCCAGTGCATTGCCATTGGCGACGGCATCAATTATGAAAAGTACGAAGGCAACCCCGTAATCCGGGCTGAGGATTTGCCGGAAGGCGGCGATGTCCACGATTTCCGTGACCCTAAGGTTTGGATTGAAGATGGGAAATACCACGCCGTCATTGGAAACAGAACAGATGATACCAGCGGCAGTATTTTGCTGTATGAGAGCGATGATGCGGTGAATTGGCGTTATGTCAGCAAAGTCGCATCCTGCCACAATCGTTACGGAAAAATGTGGGAGTGCCCGGATTTCTTTCCCCTGGATGGCAAGGATATTCTGATCACCAGCCCTCAGGAGATGAATGCCATTGGCTTAGAATTTCATCCTGGCAATGCGAATATTTGCATCATTGGCAGCTTTGACCGGGAAACCAATCACCTGATCCGAGAAAACACGCAAGCCATTGACTATGGTTTGGACTTTTATGCGCCCCAGACTCTAGAGGCTGCGGATGGCCGCCGGATCATGATTGGCTGGATGCAGAACTGGGAAACCGTTGGCAGCCACCTGCCCAATCAGCAGTTTATCGGTCAGATGACCATTCCCAGAGAGTTGTCTATTCGGGATGGCAGGCTGTGCCAGGTTCCTGTCCGGGAATTGGAGAAGTACCGGGCAAGCAAAACTTCTTATAAGAACGTTATGATTACCGGAGAGACCAGTTTGCAGGGTATTAACGGGCGATTCATCGATATGACCGTTACTGTCCGTCCCGGCAACGAAAGCAGTATGTATAAATGGTTTAAAATCAACGTGGCACGGGATGGGGAGCGATACACCTCTATCCGTTTTAAGCCGGAAACGAACATCCTACGGGTTGATCGGACGCAAAGCGGACTCCCTTGTGATATTGTAAATATGCGGGACTTTCTGGTTGCGACAAAGAACAAAGAATTGAAGATCCGCCTAATCATGGATCGGTATAGTCTGGAAGTGTTTGTAAATGACGGGGAGCAAGCGGCGTCGTTTGTCATCTATACCCCGTTGGAGGCAAAAGCCATTAGCTTTGTGGCAGACGGAACCGTTCTCGTAGATATAGAAAAATACGATTTGGAAGTGAAGTAAGGCACGGAGAATACATTTGATGTAGTCGCTCTGGGGGAGCTTTTAATTGACTTTACGGAAAACGGACACTCCGGTCAGGGAAACGGTTTGTTTGAGGCCTGTCCCGGTGGCGCTCCCTGCAATGTGCTTGCTATGCTTCGTAAAACCGAAAAAACCTGTGCGTTTGTTGGCAAGGTGGGCAAGGATATGTTTGGAACACTTCTGCGGGATACCATTGTGGAAGCTGGAATCAACGCGGACGCGCTGGTGATGGATGAGCATATTCCTACCACGCTGGCTTTTGTGAAAACCTTCCCCAATGGTGACCGGGATTTTTCCTTTTACCGCAATCCCGGCGCGGATATGATGCTAACGGAAGAAGAACTTCCTGTGGAGACCATCCGTAACGCCAGGATATTCCACTTCGGCACCTTATCCATGACCCACGAGGGTGTTCGCAAGGCAACTGTCAAGGCCGTTCAGCTTGCCAAGGAGGGCGGCGCGCTGATTTCCTTTGATCCCAACCTGCGGCCTCCTCTCTGGGAATCCATGGAGGACGCAAAGGCGCAAATTGCCTGGGGGCTGTCTCAGTGCGACATTCTGAAAATTGCCGGCAATGAGCTGCTGTTCATGACAGGCGAGGCGGACTTCTATAAGGGCGCTGCCATCCTTCAGAAGCAGTATCCCAATATTAAGGTGCTGAATGTTACCGCAGGCGCTGACGGCAGCTACAGTTTCTATGGCAGCGGGGAGCCGGTGTTTGTCCCCGCTTGCTCTCTGGGTGGCGTCATCGAGACCACCGGCGCCGGAGATACTTTCTGCGCCAGTGTGCTGAACTTCGTGCTGGAAAACGGCATTGTCGATCTGACCATGAAGGATCGGGAGAATATGCTCAAATTTGCCAACACGGCAGCCTATATCGTCACCACCCGGAAAGGCGCCATCCGCTCCATGCCGGAACGTAGCGAAGTGGAACAGTTAATGACTCAAACTTCGCACCCCGTTTCTGGTGCAGAAATAGCCATTAACCCCGCAAAATCCAGGAAACACTTCGTGTCAGCAGGCAGACCCGCAAGGAAATCCGCAACAAGCGCAGAAATTTCCTCTTTCCGGGCAATAAATCCCTCCAGCAGTTTTTGGAGAAAAAGTTGCAATTTCTCAAA
>CALWXR010000065.1 GCA_944385535.1 uncultured Oscillospiraceae bacterium | reverse complement strand
CCGCATTTGCATCATACTTTCTGTTAGAAAACCTGGTTTCTTGCGGAAGCTGAGTTAACCAGATAAGCATTTTTTATATTAATTATAGCACAAGCCGCGTTTCATTTCACATGGGGAAATCGCCCAAATTTTCAGCGGATAAACCGGAACAAAATCCATTAAAAATGCTGCTGTGACCATTTTTCACAGCAGCATTTTCTATTACACAGTTTCGATTTTGATGGTGTTGGTATTGCCGTGCTGACCGTTAATCGGCCCGCCGGTCAAAACCATGTTGTCACCGCTGTGCAGCCCCAGCACATCGATGGCCGCCTTCTTGGCGTAGTAGAACATTACGTCCATACTGGGGAACTGATCCGCCATGACCGGCGTAACACCCCAGCTCATGGACAGACGCCGCCAGATCTTCTTATCCGTGGTCATACCGATGATATCCACCGGAGTACGGAACCGGCTGACCAGCATAGCGGTCTTACCGGAAACGGAGCAAACCACAATGGCCTTGGCCTTTACATCGATGGCCATGGAGCAAACCGCATGGGAAAGGCAGTCCAGGTTGTTCTGGCCGGTATATTCGGTAGACAGGAAGCGGCTCTTGTAGTCGGTGTGCAGCTCGGTAAATTCCGCAATCTGGGCCATTGCTTTCACCGACTCAACAGGGTATTTACCGGCAGCGGATTCGCCGGAAAGCATAATGCAGGAAGTTCCGTCGTAAACCGCGTTGGCCACATCGGAGATCTCCGCACGGGTAGGCCGGGGGTTTTGGATCATAGACTCCAGCATTTCTGTGGCAGTAATCACCCGTTTCCCCATCATACGGCACTTCCGAGTAAGCTTCTTCTGAACAGCAGGCACCTCCACATAGGGAATCTCCACGCCCAAATCGCCCCGGGCGATCATAATGCCGCCGCAGGCAGAGCAAATCTCCTCCACATTGTCCACACCGGAACGGTTCTCAATTTTCGCGATGATTTCAATATCGCTGCCGCCGTTTTGATCCAGCAGTTCCCGGACAGCCATCACATCCTGCTTGGAAGAAATGAAGGAAGCCGCCACAAAATCCACACCATGCTCAATGCCGAAGATAATATCGGAACGATCCTGCTCAGAAAGATAGGGGCCGGACATGGTCTTATGGGGGAAAGACATGCTTTTCCGGTTGCTCAGCGTTCCGCCTACCAGACACTTACAGTGGATATCGCTGCCTTCGATCTCCTGAACCTGAAACTTGACCAGGCCGTTGTTCACCGTGACCACATCACCGGGGCACAGATCCTGATTCAGCCGCTTATAGTTCACGCTGACCCGGGTCTCGTCGCCTTCCACGTCGTCCACAGTAAAGGTAAAGTCCGCCCCCTCGGCGATCTCCACCTTTTCGCAGGCGAAGGTCTTGATGCGGTACTCCGGGCCCTTGGTGTCCAGCATAATGGCAATGGGCATATTCAGCTTTTCCCGAACCATCTTAATCAGTTCTATTTTTTCCTTCTGCTCCTCATAAGTGCCGTGGGAGAAATTCAGGCGGGCCACATTCATGCCCGCAAGGCACATCTGCGTCAACGTTTCTTCATTCTGGCACGCGGGGCCGATGGTACAGATAATTTTTGTTTTACGCATAATCTACGTCTCCCTTTTTTGATCTATGATGTCCATTTCGCATTTTCATTCTACCACATCGTGATTTCTCCGTCAATCAATTCCCCGTAAAATCAGTAACAAACTTCAATCTTGTAACGATTCATCCAAATGTCAATTTGACAAAAATACGCCATGGTTTGTGCGCGGCGCATAAGCTGCCCATACCAGGGCCATTGACTTTCCCCCTGGATCAGCTGTTTCACACCTTCCCGATCCGCCACCTGCCAAACCAGGGCCCCGGGTTCCTCCAGCAGTTTCTCCAGGCGCTCCCGCATTAACTGCCCATACTTAGGGTCAAAGGTTTTGGGATAGGGACTTTTTTTCCTGTGCAGGATCTCATCCGGCAGCAGTCCCGCCGCCGCCTGACGCAGCAGGCCCTTTTCCTGGCCTTGATAATCCTTATATTCCCAGGGAACCCCATACAGATACTCCGCGATCCGATAATCACAAAAAGGAACCCGTACTTCCAGGGCACTATACATACTCATTCTGTCCTTTCGATCCAGAAGGGTCTGCATAAACCAGCAGAAATTCAGGTTGACCATTTCCTTCATCCGTCGTTCCTGGTCTGATACCCCAGGTAAGATGTCGCTATTCCGGCAGGTATCCCGGTAAGCGTCCATTACAAATTCCCGGGCATTGATATTGACCGCGGAGGAAAGCACCCGGCTCCGCTGCAAGGTATTCTGCGCCCAGGGGAACCCTTCCCGGGCTCTAATTTCCGGGTCACGATACCAGGGATAACCGCCAAAAATTTCATCGGCACACTCCCCGGACAGAGCCACCTTTACATCACGCCGGATCTCTTTGCAGAAAGCAAGCAGCGAAGCATCCACATCCGCCATCCCCGGAAGATCTCTGGCATAGGTAGCCTCTTCCAACGCCTGATCCAGGTCCTCAGCAGAAAGCACGGTCCAGCGGTGGTCTGTATCCATGGCACGGGTCATGATCCCGATATAGTCGCTGTCCGGATTGGGTTGAAATTTATTCGCCTGAAAATACCGGTCGTTGTTTTCATAATCCACAGAAAAGGTTTTCAGTTTTCCCTCTTTCTCTTCTCCGGCGCAAACCGCTGTAATAATGCTGGAATCCAGCCCACCGGACAGGAAGGTGCCAATGGGCACGTCGGAAACCATCTGCCGCCGGATCCCATCGGTAACCAAATATCGAACCCGCTCCACAGTCTCCTCAAAGGAATCCCTGTGCTCCCGATCACGAAGAGCCCAATACTGCCTTAAGTTCAGCTTTCCATCCTCATAGTAGCCGCACTGCCCCGGCTTGACCTCATAAATCCCCTGAAAAACACCGCTGCCCGGTAATCTCCCAGGCCCTAACAGCATGATCTGGGCAGCGCCCCGCTCATCCAGCCGTGGGCGCACCCCCGGATAGGCCAGGATGGTTTTGATCTCCGAAGCGAAGAGCAAGCCGCCTTCATGAAGCTTATAAAATAAGGGCTTTACGCCAATTCGGTCTCTGGCCAAAAACAGGCGTTTTCTGCCCGTTTCCCAAACCCCGAAGGCAAAGATCCCATTGAGCCGATCCACGCAGGCCGCTCCAAACTCCCCATAGGCATGCAGCAGCACTTCTGTATCCGAGTGTCCGTGAAAGCTGTGGCCCCGCTCCCTCAATTCCCGTCGCAGCTGCTCCGTATTATACAATTCTCCATTGTATACAATTACATAGGTCTCCCCTCCCCACTTCAGTTCCATGGGCTGCCGTCCTCCCGCCGGATCGATTATGGCAAGACGGGCATGCAGAAGGGTACACGGCCCCTGCTGAAAGACGCCCTTATCGTCCGGCCCCCGGCGGGCCATGGTCATGAGCATCCTTTCAGCAACGCAATTTTCTGCCTTAAGGCCAATGATGCCGGAAATCGCGCACATAAAGATCACATCCTTTCCATTCAGACATTCTATGCATGATTTGGGAAAAAATGTGCATAGTAACCTTGGTGATGCACATGAAAGGCAGCAGAGATATTCTATCCTCCATTTTAAAAACCACCCAAATCGGCCAGGTTGGCATCCGCAGCGTGCTGGATACCAGCATGCGTCCCGGACTGCGCAAAGCCCTGGAATCCCAGCTTCGGGAATACGATTCCATCGAAACAGAGGCCCATTCCATTGCCAGTCAGCGGGGCTGGGATCTTTCCGAGCTGGAACCGGCCCTGCGGCTTATGACCAATATGTCCGCAAAAATGAAGCTCAGAGGCAGAAACACAGACTCAAAAATCGCAGGCATGATGATCCAGGGAAACACCCGGGGTATGATCACGGGACTGAAAAACATCCATCAGTTTGCCGGGCAGGATGAGCAGATCCATATTCTCTCCCAAAAGCTTCTGGACTGTGAAACTGCCAATATCCGCCAGATGCAGACCTATTTGTAATAGTATTTCCCGGTGTTTGGCAAAATAACACCGGGAACATTCGTTCTTCCCTGCGCATATGATAATTGAGAACGTGAAAGGAGTGATCGCTATGTCAGCCACAGGCTACATACAGGTACGCGCATACACCAGCAACGCCCGCTTCCCCCTTCAAAACGTGGCCATTTCCGTCACCGCTACCGACGGTACCGCCCTTGCCATGCGTTTGACAGACCGAAACGGGCTGATTACCCCCATAGAGCTTCCCGTTCCGGACAAATGGGAAAGCCAGTCTCCCAATCCACCGGAGGTGCCGTTTACCGCGGTCAATCTCTATGCCCATCGTACCGGCTATGAGCAGCTGGAAATGGATAACCTACAGGTGTTTGCCGATACCACCACCGTTCAAAACTTAGAGATGATCCCTCTGTCTGAGCTGCCCAATGAGTGGGATCAAACCGCGATTTTTAACACGCCTCCCCAAAATCTGTAGGAGGTAAGCTATGGCAACTGTGATTCCCTATGTTCCCCAGCAGATCACCGTACATCTAGGGGCGCCCAGTGAGGACGCGGCCAACGTAACCGTTGATTTTGTAGACTATGTCAAAAACGTAGCTTCCAGCGAGATCTACCCCACCTGGGAACCCAGCGCCCTTCGTGCCAACATTCTTGCCATCGTCTCTTTTGCCCTGAACCGGGTATACACCGAGTTTTACCGCAGCCGGGGGTACGATTTTGACATCACCAGCTCCACTGCCTATGACCAGTTCTTCGTCAACGGACGAAGCTTCTTTACCAACGTGGCCCAACTGGTTGACGAACTATTTAACGATTATCTTCGCCGTCCCGGCTTTGTTGAGCCCCTGGCGGCAAAGTTCTGTAATGGCACCACCGTTACCTGCGAGGGCCTCAGCCAGTGGGGCAGTCAGAACCTGGCAAAAGAAGGCTATACCGCCCCTGAAATCCTGCGCAGCTACTACGGAAGTGTGGAGATCGTAAACAACGCCCCCATTCAGGGCATCACATCCTCCTATCCCGGGCGGGCCCTGCGCCGGGGATACACCGGGCCCAATGTGGTGGTGATCCAGACGGAAT
Organism: uncultured Oscillospiraceae bacterium; assembly: GCA_944385535.1. Lineage (GTDB taxonomy): Bacteria > Bacillota > Clostridia > Oscillospirales > Oscillospiraceae > Faecousia. The sequence continues at coordinate 9,623 of CALWXR010000065.1, read as the reverse complement.
TAAACCGGATCTCCCAAAACTATCCGGCAATCCCGAAAATCTCCCCTGTTGACGGCATTTTTGGAGCCCAAACGGAAAACGCGGTCAAACAATTTCAGCAGATCGCCGACCTGACGCCGGATGGGATAGTAGGCCGGGCCACCTGGTACGCCCTGGTTCGCTACTATGTGGCAGTCACCTCTCTGGCAGAGCTGAGAAGCCAGGGCCAGCGGTTTTACGCCAACTCCTGGGCCACTACCGATCCCATCGAACAGGGCGACCGGGGCGTTAAGGTGGAGCAGCTGCAATATATGCTGAATGTACTGGCTGCCTATATCCCTCAAATTCCCCCTGTGACGATGGACGGCATTTTTGGCAGCAATACCAGACAGGCGGTGATCGCCGCCCAGCGCTGGTTCGGTCTGCCGGAAACCGGCATCGTGGACTACACCACCTGGGATGAGATTTACAATCAATTCTCCGGCATCGAAAACACCAGCCTGCGGGATTCGGAAAATTTCCCATATACCGTCGCAATCGCCTCAGGCACCGCTCCCCGTTCCCGCTATTCCAAAACCACCACCTTGGCCCAGTTCCCGGGCAGTAACCTAAGCACCGGGGATCAGGACACTGTAAGACAGGAGGCGCCTCGATGAGACCATACGAATCCTTTATTGGCCAACCCATAAGAAGTCTGCAAACCATGCTCCGGGTGATCGCCCAGGATGACAACAGCTACCAAACCCTGATCCCCGACGGCATCTACGGGCCGGAAACAACAGCCGCCGTTTCCATTTTTCAGCGTAAGCACGGCCTTCCCATCACCGGTGTGACAGACCTTGCCACCTGGGAGCTGATCGTAAGCGTATACACCCTGGCCCTGGTCCGCGTGGGCGCGGCACAGCCGATCCATGCCCAAATGAATCCCGGCCAGGTAATCCGCAAGGGAGAGCGAAACGCCAATCTCAATCTGGCCCACGCCATGCTTACCATACTGTCAGAGGTATATAAAAGCGTGGCGCAGCCCGGACAGGCAGGACTCATGGACGAAGCCACAGCCGACTCCATTGCCTCCTTCCAGGGACTGAGCGGTCTGCCTATGACCGGAAATCTGGATAAAAACACCTGGCAGCACCTTGCTCTGCAATATCCCCTTGCGGCCAATCTCCACTGCAATCTGCCAAAATAGCGCGCCCAGCATCTATTGATACATTTGTTTCGGATTTATAAATTTTTCCTCCTGGAATGGGAAAGCCTTGATAAATCTCAAAAAAGCGTCTATAATACAATTTGTATACTTGGCTGTAATAACACGGAGGAGTTTCCATGCCTACAAAGAACTGGAAGAAAGACGTTTTGACCATCCCCAATCTGCTGAGTCTGTTTCGGCTGATTTTAATTCCCGTCTATGCGTATATCTACTTAAACGCCACCGAGTCCTCCCATTATCTATTGGCAGGTACCATCATGGCGTTTTCCTGTCTGACGGATATGGTGGATGGAAAAATCGCCCGGCGGTATAATATGATTTCTACTCTGGGGAAGATCCTGGATCCGTTGGCAGACAAACTCACCCAGTTCACGTTGACCATCTGCCTTTCTATGCACTACCCTTCCCTGCTGCCTGTATTAGCCCTGTTTGTGGTCAAAGAAGTCTTTCAGCTCATAGCCGGTCTGGTAAATCTCCGCCGCGGAAAAATGCTTCCCGGCGCCTTGATGGCGGGGAAGGTTTGCACCACCGTCATGTTTTTAAGCTTGATTGCAATGGTTCTGTTTCCCAACATGGATCCCCGTCTGGTGAACGGGATCGCGGTGATAGACGGGATCTTCCTGCTTATCTCCTTTATCAGCTACATTCAGGCGTACCTGGGCAAGAACAGCAAGGTAGAAGATTTGTAAAAAAGCCCCCTCGAATTTCAGCGGACTCAGCCGCGGAAATCCGAGGGGTCAAATTTTTGGAATGATATCACAGAAAAAACCAACCCGAAGGCCGGTTTTTCTGGCACCCCCGGCGAGACTCGAACTCACTACATTCCGCTTAGGAGGCGGACCCTCTATCCTGGTGAGGTACGGGGGCATATATAAGATCATTCTATGCTCTGGCGGATATGTCCAAATGCCATCACAAATAATCCAAATAATCCAATATATTTTACACAAGAAAAATATTTCTGTCAAGAAAATTCGTCACATTTTTTATCCATCAAAGCATATACTGTCAAGTAGCTTTCTGAAGGAGGAAACAATATGTATAACAGCAATGACCCCAATATGGATCTGGACGACCTGATTTTTGACAAAGATGACGGCGGTCCCAGCGAACGGTAATGTAAGCCAGGCTGAAATGCCTGGTTTTATATTATCTGCACAAATTACTCTGAAAATTCATGTACAAAACTAACAAAGCTTTCTCCCTTTATCAGAAATGTTTGGACGGAATTGCTCTTGCGAACCGGATGTCAGAGTGGTATGATACCACAGACTGCGGAAAGGACGTGCCTTTCCTCTTTTGATTTTGGAAAAGAAGGCGAATAGATTTATGGAAACATCCCTGATTTGTTTGGCGGTGGCGCTGGTTGGCGGATTGATGCTGACCCGTCTTACCAAGCTGATCCACTTACCGGCCGTCACCGCGTATCTGGTGGCCGGTCTTTTGCTGGGCCCGTTCTTTCTGGGCATGCTGAACATCCCCGGCCTTGGATTTAATTCCTTGGAACAGGTGGAAGGCTTCAGCATAATCACCCAGACAGCCCTGGGCTTTATCGCGTTTGCCATGGGCAATGAATTCCGGCTCAGTCAGCTCAGATCCATTGGCGGACGAGCCATCACCATTGGAATCCTCCAGGCGGTGATCACCACTGTGGTGGTGGATATCGTGCTCATCGCGCTGCACCTGTGCTTCCCCCACATCATCTCCATCCCCTGCGCCATTACATTAGGCGCGATTGCTGCCGCTACCGCCCCTGCCGCGACCTTGATGGTTGTACGCCAATATAAGGCGGACGGCCCCATGACCCGGCTTCTGATGCTGGTTGTGGCCATTGACGACGCGGTAGGTCTTCTGCTGTTCTCCGTCTCCTACGGCATTGCCACCGCGTTGTCCAACGGCCAGGTCAGCGTCCTGGCTGTTGTGGTGGAGCCTATTGTGGAGATCCTCCTGTCTCTGTCCCTGGGCGGTCTCATGGGGCTTCTGCTCCATCTGGTTGAACGGTTCTTCCACTCCCGAAGCAAGCGTATGACCCTGTCTGTGGCCTTTGTACTGCTTACCGTCGGCTTAAGTACCATGGAATTCCAGATCGGCCCGGTACACTGCGGCTTCTCTTTGCTGCTGGTGTGCATGATGACCGGTACCGTCTTCTGCAATGTGTGTACCACCTCCGAGGAACTGATGGAGCGTGTGGACGGTTGGACAATGCCGCTGAACATCCTGTTTTTCGTTCTCTCCGGTGCGGAACTGGACCTTCAGGTGCTGGCACAGCCTGTTACATTGATCGTGGGCATTGTATATATCCTCGCCCGGTCCGCCGGCAAATTTTTCGGCGCCAATTTCAGCTGCCGCCTTACCAAGGAGCCCAAGCCCATTGTGGATCACCTGGGGATCACCCTGCTGCCCCAGGCCGGCGTGGCCCTGGGCATGGCCCAAACTGCCGCCAACCTGTCTGACGGCGCCCTGGCCCGGAATGTGGTTCTCTTCGCGGTGCTGGTTTATGAGCTTATCGGCCCCAGCCTGACCAAGCGGTCTTTGCTGGCGGTTGGCGAGATCCGTCCGGAGGGCCGCACAAGCGCACGCCGGCACAACGCTCCTAAAGAAGCCAAATAAGAAGGATCTATCCAAAAACGGAACACAAACGCAGCGGTGCAGCCTCCATGTGAGGCTGCACCGTCTTTCATTTCTCCGATTGGGGAAAACGAAACCCTTTTCAATCATTTTTCAAAGTATGGCCCATAGCCATGCCCACGCTTGAACGGCGCGCCGCAGGTCAAGACAGGATTCATACAGGCAATCCCGGGATCAGTTGTAAACATTATGGTGAACAGCCGGACTGGTAGAGGTAAGCGCCTGGAAGGAATAACCGTTATTCAGCCCCCATATGATAATATCCTCTACCGCTTCTACACTATAGGCATGAATATCGTGCTGCAAAACCACGGAAACTCTGCATTGCATCACACCCTGTTTCACATTTTCCAATATCTGTTCCGGTTTCTTTGCGCCGCCGGCGTCATTGCTGTCCACATTCCAGTCAAAGTACTGAAAACCGGCATCCTGCACCGCCTTTGTCAGAATGGTCATCAAGCCTTCATAGGTTTTGCTGCTGATGGTGTTGGAGCTGCCCCCAGGAAACCGCATCAGCGTGGTCATTACGCCTGTGTTTTCATAAATGATCTCCTGCATGCGGTAGAGATCTTCAAAATATGCTTCCGGACTGGAATAGATCTCCCGATAATTGTGGGATACGGTATGAATACCGATGCTGTGCCCCTGCTCCACGATCTGCTTCATGACGTCATCGTAACCGCTGTCCGTTACAAAGAAAGTCGCCTTCACGCCGTAGTCATCCAAAATATCCAGCAGCTGTTCCGTATATGGGCCGGGGCCGTCGTCAAAGGTCAGATAGATCACCTTCCCTTCCGGCGTAACCGTCTGTTGCTGCTCTTTGGCGATCACCTCTACGGTTCGGGTAACGGAAGTTTTATTTTGGAACCCGTCCGATACCTGATAGGTCAGCACATATGTGCCCGGTGTCAGCCAATCCACCTCCCCGGTAACCGCAACCTGTTGGGTCAAATCGCCATCTACATTGTCCAATGCGGCATAACCGGGATCCTCAAAAACAGTGCCGGCTGTGATAGATATCTGCGCCCCGCCTTCCAGGATAATCTCCGGCGGAACAGGGTCATAGTATGGTACGATCCGTTCCGCGTAGCAAGGGTTGCCGGAAGAGTCGGTAACAGAATAGATGATTTTTCCATATTCCTCTATTCGTTTCACCCGGTGGGTAATATCGCCGTCATAATTATCCACTGCCTGAAATCCGGCTTCTTCATAGGGCGTGCCGGGAAGCAGCGTCCCCTCCGGGTCAGGGGTCAGGATGATCTGCGGCGGCTGGGTATCCACGATCCGTACTGTGCGGGAACCTTCCGCACGCATGCCCCTGTATTCCGCAGAGTAGATAACGGTGTATTTTCCCAGCTTATTCTGCCGAACATTGCTGTAAGTATTCACCGCGCCGTCTCTTGGACGAATTCCCTCTTTCCAGAAAAAGGCATCCGCCAGGTAAAGCTCCGCACCAGGATCCACATAGGATTCACCATATTCTACAGTGATCTCCGCGTCTCCCCGCAGCCGAATCGAAAGGGTATATCGGTTAAGCACCAGCATCGCCGCTGCAGCCGCCAACAGCAGCATCACAACCCCCATGGCAGCTATCCACATGCTCCGCCGCGGCTGCTTTCTAATTTCCTTTTCCATTTTCCTTACCTCTCCCCTCGCGCGTCCCAATGGCCGCGCTCCCCTCTGCTAAAGCCTGACGCGCTATAGTACCCGATATCCGCCGCTGTGTGAAGCTCCCTGCAGCAGTCAACATCAGTTTACATAACTATATACTATTTTATGTAAAAATGGAAGAGGAATTTTATGTTTTTTTCAGGAAATTTTTTGTATTCTGTAGATGCAAAAAAGAGCGAACCGGCCGTCCGCTCTTTTTTTGCATTTCTACTAACGCAGCATCTCCATCAAATCCGGTAAGGCCGTTTCAAATTTAACACCATACCAGTGTGCAGGGTTAATTTCCGTGTTTTTAATACATTTTACAGTAAAATCCCCTGCAATTCTCATGGAATCATACTTGGATTTCCCACACATGAGCGCTCCCGTGAAACAGGCGGCAAACAGGTCGCCGGTTCCGTGGTAGTTTTTCCCAATGCGGCAATGGGCGTAATGACGCTGCGCTCCACCCTCCCAAAGCACAGCCCCCGTTTCCTCTTCTTTGTAGCCGACGCCGGTGAGAATAACGCAAGGGTGATTGAGTTCCCGCAGCAACGAGTTTACATAATCTTCATCCATTGTTACCTGCAACGGACGATTGCTCAGCATAGCCGCCTCTGTAAGATTTGGCATGATGGTATCCGCTTTCCCACACAGCCAAGCCATTGCCTCCGCGTAAGTCTGATCCAATCCGGAATACAGCTTTCCGTGATCCGCCATGGCGGGATCAACGATGGTCACGCCGCCGGGCGCAAGCAGCGATTCCATGATCTCCGCCGCTGTCTTTACTGCTGCCACGCTTCCCAGATAGCCCACTTGAATGGCGTCAAAGGTGATCTGGTTCTCCCGCCAATGACGCCAGATCCTTCCGATCGCTTCATCAAAATGCACCACCACAGGTTTTCCAAAGCCTCCGGTATGGGTAGACAGCAATGCTGTGGGTAAAACACAGGTCTCATGGCCGCAGGCAGATAGAATGGGCAGTGCAACTGTCATAGAGCACTGTCCAACGCAGGAGATATCCTGAATGGATAATATTCGTTTATAGGTCATTTAATCCACCACATCCATATCCAGCCCCAATTCTCTCGGCAAAAATCTTGGGCAGACGCTCTCTGTCGTTACAATCACAGACGCGGCCAGGTGGGCGCCGATCTCGCAGGCTTCCCTCAGGCTCTTGCCATAGGTCAAACCGATTACCACCCCCGCGCAGAAGGAATCCCCGGCGCCGGCGGTATCCTTTACCTCCACATTTCTCGCAGGGCAGAATCCTTTTTCCCCATGGACATCCGCATATACCGCGCCGTCACCGCCCATGGTTACAATCATACTGGGGATTTGAGCCGCGCAGATCTTCCGGGAAAGAATATCGATCATTTCCCCGCTGGTTTTCCCGCTGTAATCATCGGAAAATAAGATCCCGGCTTCCTGGAGATTGCACACAAAGCAGTCAGTGGACTGCAAAAAATCCCGTCGCTCCAGCGCAATGTTCATATTCGCCACCACCGCGTAAACCTTCTTATGATGCTTCTTTGCCAGCTGGAAGGTTCGTTTGATGATCTCCTTGTCAATATCGATCTCAATGATCACGCTGTCCGCGTTTTCAAAAATCTCGTCTCCCTGCTGATCCAGAATGTCCAGAATCGGCATCAGGTTTGGGCGCTTGGAAATAGACGCGGCCACATCTCCGTCATTATCAAAAACAGCCAGCCAAGTCCCCATACCGTCTTTTGTCTGGCGGACATATTGGGTATTGACTTTATGACTTTTCAGCTTGCGCAGCACGTCCGCGCCGGAACCGGTATTGTCCACCAGGCTGATAAAGGTTGGCCGCAGTTCACAGTTGGCAATGTCCTCCGCCACATTACGGCCTACGCCACCGTGAACCTGTTCCACCCGCCCCACATTTCTGCCCGCCGGATTGAACGTTGCCTCAGGATATCCCTTGATATCCACAAAAACAGCTCCAATCACTACGATTCCCATATCATGTTCCTCCATGCCTCCCAATATAATCTGTGCGAACCAACGCAAAAAGCCCGGAACGTCAGGACTTTTGCGTTGTTCCGTACACATTAGCTATATGTCTGCCCTGCAGAAAGGCTTTCTTCCGGCCTTCTCGCTAAGCAGGGAGAAAAACCAATCAAACCCGGCTGATCCGGCAGGCGCAATATAAGGACATTATACCACAGCTTCGACATTTTGCAACAGATTCTCCGGATAATCCAACGGATCCGTCCGAACGCAGGAATTTTGGTTGCAATGTAGAATAAAACCATATATAATAAGCATAGCAGAAAAAACACAGAAGTTGGAGGTTTTGAAATGTCTAATAATGTACGTCCCGAATCCATGGAACGCATCACCAATGCTGAACTGGCCCAGGTATTCATTGACCAGCAGATCCAGGAGATCCGCGCCCAGGTTGGAGAAAAGAAGGTTCTGCTTGCCCTGTCCGGCGGCGTGGATTCCAGCGTGGTTGCCGCTCTGCTGATCAAGGCCATCGGCAAACAGCTGGTCTGCGTGCACGTGAATCACGGTCTTTTGCGCAAAGGGGAGCCGGAACAGGTGATCCAGGTGTTCCGCAACGAGATGGACGCGAACCTGATCTATGTAGACGCCACCGATCGTTTCCTGGACAAGCTGGCAGGCGTGAGCGATCCGGAGACCAAACGCAAGATCATCGGCAAAGAGTTTATTGAAGTATTCAACGACGAGGCCAAAAAGCTGGAGGGCATTGACTTCCTGGCCCAGGGCACCATCTATCCGGATATTCTGGAATCCCACGGCGTGAAGGCCCATCACAACGTAGGCGGTCTGCCCGAGGGCATGAAATTTGAACTGGTGGAGCCGGTCAAGCTTCTGTTCAAGGACGAAGTGCGCGTTGTGGGCGAAGCGCTGGGTCTGCCCCATAACATGGTCTATCGTCAGCCCTTCCCCGGCCCCGGCCTGGGTGTCCGGTGCTTGGGCGCCATTACTCGTGACCGCCTGGAAGCCCTCCGGGAAGCCGACGCGATCCTGCGAGAGGAGTTCGATAAGAACGGTTTGGCAGGCAAGGTATGGCAGTACTTTATCGCTGTGCCGGATATGAAGAGCGTTGGCGTCAAGGACGATAAGCGCTACGAAGGCTGGCCCGCCATCATCCGCGCCGTCAACACCACCGACGCCATGACCGCCACCATCGAAGAGATCCCCTATCCCCTGCTCCACCACATCACCAACCGCATCACCCACGAAGTAGCAGGCATCAACCGCGTCCTCCTGGACCTGACCCCCAAGCCCATCGGCACCATTGAGTGGGAATGATTTCAGAAGCCCGGAAAAGCCTGATATGACTGGGTTTTTGAGGGGTTAAGGCCCTCCGTGGCAACGATTTGGCAACACTTTTTCATTATTCACAAAAAGAGAGCTAACTGATTTTGATTAGTCAGTTAGCTCTCTTTTGCTTTTATATTTCACTCATTTTTATCGTTCCGTGTAATCCCACATTGATTTCATCGGTATAATTTCCTGCCTTACTAATCGTCCTGTAAGCTGATACCAATGATGATATTGCGGCACCATAGTTCTTATTAGGCTTGCACATTAGAGATACTCCCAAGGATATTTGGAAACACATACTCTCAATTTCTTTGAGCGACAAGTAATCTTCTGCATCAAGTTCTATTCTTCGCTCTTTAATTGAATTTGCTACTGAAAGTAGCGTCAGCCCACTTGTAAACAAAATCAAAAACATTTTTTGAACTTTTTGAAGTTGTTCTGGCTGCATTTTCGATTGTTGTTCGAGAGAGTATTTATTTTGCAAAGTCTTTAATCTTTCTTCGGCTTCTTCAAATGAGATTTTTTCTTCACCTGGATACCGTTGGCCAGCATAAAGCATGTATTGAAGGGATGAGTAGACCTCCGGGTTTTGGTTCCAATCAAAATCATCATTTAGCCTTTGGTCAAACCAAAGAATACGCTCAATCATCATTTTTAGTTGGTCTTTGACTTCTCTAAAATATATGGCTCTTGATTTTATTTTCCTTTCCTTTTCTTTCTTTAAAGCCGTCGATTCAAGAAATACTGCCATAATTGCAGCTGCAATACCACTACAGCCGATACCAGATATAATTGTCAAAATCTTATGATCCCAAATACAAGCTGGAATTAGAAG
>CALWXR010000064.1 GCA_944385535.1 uncultured Oscillospiraceae bacterium | reverse complement strand
TTTGGCGGAACGTCCTTTTTGGCGGATCTTGTGGCTGCCAGGGGTAAGAATTGTATTTTTTCAGTAGACCCTATTTAAAAGAATGTCTGGACAGCGCTGTGCGTCAGACGCTGAAGAACATTGAGATCCTTTGCATCGACGACGGCTCCACAGACCGCTCGGCGGAAATTGCCCGGGAATATGCGGAAGCGTATGACAATGTGATTTTGCTGCATAAGGAAAACGGCGGACTGTCCAGCGCAAGGAATCTGGGAATGGATCACGCCAGGGGAGAATATCTGTATTTTCTGGACAGCGATGATGTTCTGGAAAGGAATGCCTTGGAGAACTTGTATTCCAAGGCATGCCGGGAGGATTTGGATATTGTATATTTTAACGCGGTATCTTTTTTTGAAACCGAAGAGGAACAGAAGAATAACGCAGACTATATTTCCTATTATAATCGAACGGGGGACTATTCCGGCGTATGTTCCGGGCAGGAGATGTTTTGCAAAATGCTCAGCAACGGCGAAGTACGCGGCTCGGTGTGGTTGCAGTTTTTTCGCCGGAGCATGATTGAAGCGAATCAGCTACGGTTTTTCCATGGAATTGTTCACGAGGATAATCTGTTTTCCCTGGAGTGCTCCGTTGTAGCGCGGCGGACTGGCTATTTGGGTCGGCTATACTACCGGCGACGGGTGCGCGGCAGTTCGATCATGACCACAGGCAAGTCCATGAAAAATGTGGAAGGATATCTGATCACCATCAGTGAAATGCTGGCGTTTCTCAAGGAACACCCAGTGGATCATGAAACCGAGGAACATCTGTTCCGATATTTACACTACACAATAGCTGCGGAGGCCAGCAGGATTATACAGCTGTCGGGGGCGGCGGAAGAGACAAAGGCACTGCCCCATGGGGACCCGGTTTCCAATTTCTTGCTCTATATGCTGAAACAAGATTTGAAGCAGAACCAAAGCATCCGAGAGAAATATGAATCCTCCTTTACCTTCCGTGCAGGCAAGGCAGTTACGTTTCTGCCCCGCCTGATCTGGCAAGGAATTAAGAAAATGAGAAATGGAGCGCAGTCATGCTGAAACGAATCAAAGATTGGGACGAACAGATGCTTCGCTGCGGACTATACCGCAGGCTTACTGATATCCCAAGAGGAATACTTCGCTTTTTCCGCTGGCTTCGCCGCCGCGGTTTGACCTATGCGCGCCGCTATTGGGGGTGGAAGCTGCGGGTCAGGTTTCCGGCAAAGGAGCCCTGGGTATCCATTATTGTGCCGGTGTACAATGCAGAACCTTATCTGAAGCAGTGCCTGGAATCCCTGGTAAATCAGACCATGAAAGCCATTGAGATCATTGCGGTGGACGACGGTTCCACGGATTATTCCCTGGAGATATTAAACCAGTATGCTGCCCAGGATTCCCGCATTCGGGTGCTGAGGCAGCAAAACCGATTTGCCGGAGCCGCCCGGAATCTGGGCTTATCCCAGGCCAGGGGTGAATACGTGATGTTTCTGGATTCCGATGACTTCTTTGAAAGATCCTTGGCGGCGGAGACCTACGCTGCCGGCAAGGCCGGGAATGCGGATGTGGTGCTGTTTGACGCCAGGAGGTATGACGATGTAACCCGCAAGGTGGATCCCTCCGCGCGGTTCTTCTTTCGGAATAATAAGCCGGACAAGGAGCCGTTTTCCTATGAGGATTGTCCGGACACGCTGTTTCAGATTACCACACCCTGTCCCTGGACAAAGTTATTCCGGCGGGAATTTGTTCAGGAGCAAGGCTTGCGGTTTCAGCCCATCCAGAACGCCAATGACGTATACTTTGTCATATTGGCCCTGGCGGCGGCCAAACGGATCGTAACCGTGGATAAGGCGCTGGTTTACTACAGAGTGGGGCTGACCAGCAACATACAGAGCAACAAGAAGAAACACCCCTTCTGCTTTTACGAGGCTTACAAGGCGGTGCGGGATTGGCTGAGGGAACAGGGGCTGTTGGAACCGCTCAGGCAAAGCTATGTGAATCTGACCCTTTCCGGAAGCCTATACAACATCCAACATGAGAGGGATCCGGAAACAAAGCGGCTCGTCTGCGAGAAAATCAGAGACGAGGTGATCCCGGAGCTGGAGCTGGCCGGTCATGAGGCGGGATACTACCACAATCCCCGGCAATATGAGCGGCTGCAGGCGATCCTGAGCGGGGATTTGGAGTTCCTTCTGGAATAAGGAGTATATCTTGCTGATGAAAAGGTTTGCCGCAAACTTATGGAATGAATCAAAAAGGGATACGAACATGAAAAAATCCTATCATATCGCCATCGCCGGTACCGGCTACGTAGGCCTTTCCAATGCCATTTTGCTGGCCCAGCATAATCATGTGACGGCGGTGGATATTGTTCAGAGCAAGGTGGAGCTCATCAACGCCGGAAAATCCCCCATCGTGGACCGGGAGATTGAAGAGTATCTGGCAAAGAAACCGCTGGATCTGACCGCTACTACCGATGGGGAGACAGCCTACCGGAACGCGGACTTTGTAATCGTATCCACCCCTACCAACTATGATCCGAAGCGCAATTACTTCGACACCTCCTCGGTGGAGGCGGTGATCGAGCTGGTGCTCCGGGTGAATCCTCAGGCTACGATTGTAATTAAGTCCACCATCCCTGTGGGGTATACGGAATCGGTGTGCAAAAAGTATCACACCGACCGAATCCTGTTCTCTCCGGAATTTCTGCGGGAAGGCCGGGCACTGTACGACAACCTCTATCCCTCCCGGATTATTGTGGGCACCCTGTCTGACAGCCCGGAACTGAAAGAAAAGGCGGAAGTGTTTGCTGGTCTGCTGCGGCAGGGCGCCATCAAGGAAGAAATCCCCACCTTATTCATGCACGCCACCGAGGCGGAGGCGGTAAAGCTGTTTGCCAATACCTATCTGGCCATGCGGGTATCCTTCTTCAATGAGCTGGATACTTATGCGGAAGTGCGGGGGCTGGATACCCGGTCCATCATCGACGGGGTCTGCCTGGACTCCCGGATCGGCAATCACTATAACAATCCCTCCTTCGGCTACGGCGGCTACTGCCTGCCCAAGGATACCAAGCAGCTGCTGGCAAATTACAACGACGTGCCCAACAACATCATGGGGGCCATTGTGGAAGCCAACCGGACCCGGAAGGATTTTATCGCCGAGCGGGTGCTGGAAAAGGCGGGCTACTACGGCGAAGGCACCGCCGGCCGGGACGGCACCCCTGGTAAGGACTGCGTGGTGGGCATCTACCGGCTGACCATGAAGGCCAATTCCGACAACTTCCGGCAAAGCTCCATTCAGGGGGTCATGAAACGGATCAAGGCCAAGGGCGTAGAGGTGGTCATTTACGAGCCTACGCTGAAGGAAAAAACCTTCTTCGGCAGCAGGGTTCTGGGGGATCTGGCGGAGTTTAAGCAGGTATCCGATGTGATCATCGCCAACCGGCAAAGTGAGGAACTTCTGGATGTGGCGGACAAGGTATACACCCGGGACCTGTATTCCAGAGACTGAGCCATATGAAGTTAATGAGTACTGAATAACACAAAACAGCTTGAAAGCCAAGGCTTTCCGCTTGCTTTTGTGTTATTCGGATGCAAGTATTTTGCTTGTTTTAGAGCAAAATACTTGCGCCTGCTGATCCGGCACTGCGCCATGCCGGATCAGATACCCATTGATTGCTGTCTGAATTCCATAAAAGCGGTTAAAAAGAGCCGATTTTATGGAATTACACACCGAAAGGTGTGTGAATAAGTCGTTATCACGACTTATTCAGCAGACATAAGTTAAGACCCGTGTCCGGCGTTTCCTGGGACACGGCTTTTCTTCGTCCGGGAAAAACGGTTTTTCCGGCAGGACGGCAAAAAAATACCCCCGCGTCTTGCAATTCAGGGCAAACCGTGGTAAACTGTGCAGGTATGACGACCGTTTTTTACGGAGAAAGAGGTACTTTCATGGATAAGTGCAAATTTTGCCAGGAAGTGTTGGATGAAAACAGCGCCATCTGTCCCCACTGTGGGAAAGACAATGCCGCGCCCCAGCCCCCTGTAGAGGAAGCGCTGCCCCAGGAGCAGACCGTAGCGGAAGAAACCGCTGGGGAAGAAACTGTGGCGGAAGAAACCACCGTTGTGGTGTCGGATGAATCCGGGAAGCCGGAAGAAACCGCCGCCGAAGAGACGGGCGAACAGAAGCCGGAGCCTACGCCCATCCAGGAGGGCGTGAAAGCGACGCCCGGCAAGATCGCCTTGGCAGCCGCCCTGGTAATCCTGTTGCTGGCGGCCCTGATCGCCCTGGTGGTGATGGGTCTGGACAGCGAAGAGATTCCGGAAGAGACTGCCGGAACCACCGCCGCTTTGGAAGAGACCGAGGCCCCCGCCACCGTGCCTGCCGACGGCAATCCCGAGGATGTGACCTGCAAGGGCACCTACACCGTCACCGATGAAGCGGCCAAGGCGGCCATGGACCGGGTGGTGGCAGAACTGGATGGGGTGGAGCTGACCAACGCCCAGCTTCAGGTCTACTACTGGAGCGTGGTGAACAGCTACCTCAGCTCTGACTTTGGCTACCAGCTGATGTACTACGGCCTGCTGGACTACACCCAGCCTTTGGACACCCAGATGAGCTTTGAGAACGAAAGCCTGACATGGCAGCAGTTCTTCCTTCAGGAAGCTCTGGATTACTGGCAGATGAACCAGGCCATGAGCCTGGAAGCGGCGGACGCCGAAATGGAAATGACTCAGGAGGATCGGGACTATCTGGATGAGCTGCCTGAGTCCCTGGCCGCCACCGCCGAATACTACGGCCTATCCGGCGTGGACGAGCTGATTCTGAACAATGTGGGCCCCGGCGCGACTCTGGAGGATTTCATCCACTTCCAGGAGGTTTACTATCAGGGCAGACCCTACTATGACGCCCAGATGGAAAAGCTGGCTCCCACTGCCCAGGAGATTGAAGATTACTTCACGGAAAATGAGAGCCGGTTCGCGGAAAGCGGCATTACCAAGGAGGGGAACCTGTACGTGGATGTGCGCCACATTCTGGTGCAGATTACCGGCGGAACCACCGATGAAAACGGGAACACCACCTATTCCGACGAGGAGTGGAAGGCCTGTGAAGAAAAGGCCCAGGCCCTTCTGGATCAGTGGCTGGCGGGGGAGGCAAGTGAGGAAAGCTTTGCCGCTCTGGCCAACGAAACCTCCGAGGATCCCGGCTCCAACACCAACGGCGGTCTGTATGAGCAGGTCACCCAGGGGCAGATGGTGGAGCCCTTTGAGCAGTGGTGCTTCGACACCAGCCGCAAGACCGGCGACTATGGCCTTGTAAAGACGGACTACGGCTACCATGTGATGTACTATGTCAGCGGCACCCCCGCTTGGGAGCACTATTCCCAGCAGGAGCTGACCAACGAACGTACCAACAGCTTTATCGACGCCCTGACGGAGGATCACCCCATGGAGGTGGACTACAGCGCCATCGAGCTGGGCTTTATTGATTTGGCAGGTTAATCGTTCACCCCGGCGGGAATTCCCGCCGGGGTGGTTTTTTACCAATCTGCCTTCAATTCCTCCGCCAGGGGGAGGGTGTGGAAAATCTCCCGGGTGATGGCCCGGTATTCTGCCAGGTCGGTGGTTTTTCGCAGGCGTTTGCCCAGCTTTTCACTGTTCTCAAACCGGCGCAGCAGATAGAACCAGTGCTCCTTCATTCGGAACATGGCGTTCCTGGAGCCGCCGAAGGCGGACATGTAGCTTTCCAGCAGCTCGTCATAAAAGGCCTCCAGTTTTTCCACTGTGGTACCGCCTGGGGTGAGCATCCCCGGGTCGCCGATGAGCCCCCGGCCCAGCATCACCGCCTCTAACCCGGGATAGCGCTGCCGGAAGTCCTGGATCTGGGAAAGGGTGGTGAGATTGCCGTTATAGCAAAGGGGAATTTTGCTGTTTGCCAGACAGTAGTCAAACCATTCCATGCGGACGGGGCCTTTGTAGTAGTCCTGGCGCACCCGGGGGTGGAGGATCAGTTCTTTGATGGGATAGCGGTTGAACACCTCCAGCAGGGCGGGGAACTCTTCCGCCTCCTTCACCCCCAGCCGGGTCTTGACGGAAACGGGGACGGTGCAGCGCTCAAAGATCCGCTGTAAAAATAAGTCCAGAGTCTCCGGCTGGGCCAGCATCCCGGAGCCTTTGCCCTTGGCCGCTACCGTCCCGGATGGACAGCCCAGGTTCAGATTCACTTCATCATAGCCCCGCGCGCCGCAGGCCTGCGCAGCCCAGAGGAAATCCTCCGGCGACTTGGTCAGCAGCTGGGGCACCGCGAAAAAATCTTCCGTGTCTGCCGGGGGCAGCTCCCTGCTTTCTTTTTCGGTCAGCTCCCGGTGGATGGTAGGGGAGAAGAAGGGCATAAAGTACCGGCTCACGCCGGGGAAATATTTATGGTGCAGCCGCCGGTAGACGCTGTCCGTCAGCCCCTCCATAGGGGCAAAATCATAGCGCATAAGAAACCTTCCTTGTCTTTCAAAAAAAAACAGGGTGCAGGAAAGCCGCACCCTGTTTGGATCGTTGGAATTATACTTCCATGATCACGGGCAGGATCATGGGATTGCGCTTGGTGGTCTTATACAGGTAGCCGCTCAAGTCGTTTTTGATGGCGGACTTGATGGCAGACCAATCCCGGACGTGCTTGCGCTGGCACCGCTCCACCGCCTCCAACGCGACGGTGCGCAGACCCTCCATCAGTTCTTCGGACTCTTTCACATAGATGAAGCCGCGGGTGATGATGTCCGGGCCGGTGACGATGCTGCCGTCCTCGGCGGACAGGTTTACGCACACCACCACCATGCCGTCCTCGGCCAGGTGCTTCCGGTCCCGCAGCACCACGCTGCCCACATCGCCCACGCCGCTGCCGTCCACAAAGACCTTGCCTGCGGGGACGGAGCCGTTTACCTTACAGGTCTTGCCGGTGAGCTCAAAGACCGTTCCGATCTCTCCGATGTGGATGTTCCGGGGATTCATGCCCATGGCCTGGGCAAGCTTGCTGTGGAGCTGAAGATGCCGCTGCTCACCGTGGACGGGCAGGAAGAACCGGGGCTTTACCAGACCGTGGACGATCTTCAGCTCTTCCTGACAGGCGTGGCCGGAAACGTGGAGGCCTTCGCTCTTTTCATAGACCACATCGGCGCCCTTGCGGTACAGCTCGTTGATGATCTTGGAGACGGACTTCTCGTTGCCGGGGATGGCGGAGGCGGAAATGATGATCCGATCCCCCGCGGTGATCTCCACCTGCTTGTGGGTATTGAAGGCCATCCGGTACAGGGCGGACATGTTTTCACCCTGGGAACCGGTGGACACAATGACGATTTTATTCTTGGGCAGGCTCTTGATGGAGGCAATGTCCACCACGGTGCCTGCCTTCAGCTTCAGGTAGCCCAGCTCCTGGGCAACCTTCAGCATATTCTCCATGCTTCGGCCGGTGACCGCTACCTTTCTTCCGTAGCGCTGGGCGGTGGAGAGAATGGACTGGATCCGGTGCATGTTGGAGGCAAAGGTGGTGACGATGATCCGCTGGTCGCAGTTTTTGAACTGGCGGTCCAGGCTGTCCGCCACCACGTTCTCACTGGGGGTATAGCCGGCCCGTTCCACATTGGTGGAGTCCGCCAGAAGAGCCAGAACCCCCTGGTTGCCCAGCTCGCCCAGCCGGGCCAGATCCATCATGCCGTCTTTCGAGGTGGGGTCGATCTTAAAGTCGCCGGTGAATACCACCGTGCCCACGGGCGTGTGGATGGCGAAGGCAACCGCGTCGGCAATGGAGTGGTTAACGTGGATGAATTCCACCGTAAAGCATCCGGCCTTGACCACGTCCCCGGGCTTGTGGGTGATCAGCTTGACCTTGTCCGCCAGACGATGCTCTTCCAGCTTCAGGCGGATCAGGCCGTTGGTCATGGCGGTGCCGTGGATGGGACAGTTCACCTCCCGCATGGCATAGGGGATGGAGCCGATATGGTCCTCATGGCCGTGGGTGATGAAGAAGCCCCGAAGCTTTTTCTGGTTGGCGACCAGGTAGGAAAAATCCGGGATCACCAGATCCACGCCGTACATGTCCTCTTCCGGGAAGCCCACGCCGCAGTCCACCACGATCATGTCTTTGCCGTACTCCAGGACGGTGATGTTTTTGCCGATCTCATCCAAACCGCCCAGAGGAATAATTTTCAGTTTTTCTGCCAATTTAGGTAATAACTCCTTTCGAAATGGGGATGTAAGTGCGCCGAAAAGGCACAACAAATCAGGCAGCCGCCTTCCCGGAATCCGGCCCTGTATCGCCTTTTCCAGGGGAAACGCCTGCGTATTTATTCTGTTTTGTAAAAAGATCCATAGGATCAGTGCATGCCCGGGAAAAGCCCGCCCCGGCGCCATCATACATAGTATAGCACAATTTCGGTAAAAAGTATACCTCTTTTTTTGCGGCCTTTTTTACACAATTCCGTGAAAAGCAGTTGCACCTTTTAGGCGGATTTGATATAATATCGGGTATAGTATGGAATTGTATGGCCTGCGGAGACCAGGCAGACAGGAGGCGTATGGGCTTGAACAGAAAACTGGGAAGACTCATCAATCCGGGAATGGGCGGATATTTCTTTATTATGGCGGCCTTTTGCGCCGCGGCTCTGCTGACCCAGCAATACTGGCTGGCGGCGCTGGAAACCGTGGTCACGCTGGTCGTGTTTGCCTTTTATATTCTGGACAGGAAACGCCGGGAAAAGCAGATCCAGCAGTATATCCAATCCGCCTCCAATACCCTGGAGGCCTCCTCCCGGGGGGAGAGCCCCCTGCCCGCGGTGCTGGTTCGCTTGGGGGATGGAGGGATCATCTGGGCAAACCACCGCTTCAGCGATCTGACCGGCTATGCCGATACCATGATGGAGCAGCAGTTGGAAGAGGTGCTGCCGGGCTTTGCCACCGACTGGCTGGCTGCCGGCAAAACGGAATCCCCCCAGGACGTGACCCTGAGCGGCCGCCGCTACCGGGTCTACGGCACCACCATCCGGTCAGAGGACAGCCGGGGCACCATGCTGGGCGTGCTGTACTTTTCCGACTTAACAGAGCTGTACCAGGTGCGGGATGAATATATCCGCTCCCGGCCGGTGGTTGCCATCATCCTCATTGACAACTATGAGGAGCTGACCAAGAACTTAACAGAAAGCGCCATTTCCACCCTGAACGCCCGGCTGAACGATGCCATTACCCAGTGGACGGAGGGGTACAAGGGCTTGCTGCGGAAGCTGGAACGCAACCGCTTCCTGTTTATCTTTGAAAAGCGGGATCTGGACAGGGCCAAGGAGGATAAATTCTCCCTGCTGGAAAATATCCACCAGATCCAAAGCCCCTCCGGCCTGCCTGCCTCCATCTCCATCGGCCTGGGGGTGGACGGAAGCAACTTTGAGGAAAGCTACGAGTTTGCCGCGCTGAGCATTGAAATGGCCCTGACCCGGGGCGGCGATCAGGCGGTCATCAAGGATCGGATCAACTTCAACTTCTACGGCGGCCGGAACCGGGAGGCGGATTACCGCAGTAAGGTTCGCTCCCGGGTCACTGCCAATTCCCTGATGGAGCTGATCGCCCAGAGCGGCCATGTGTTTATTATGGGCCACAGGAACGCGGATCTGGACGCGGTGGGCGCGGCGGTGGGCATTTTCTGCCTGTGCCGGAAGAAGGCGAAGAAGGCCAACATCGTCATCGACTTGGAACACAACGCCGCCGATAAGCTGATCCAGGAGATCCGGACGGTGCGCGAGTACCGGGACGCCTTTATCTCTGGCCAGGAAGCCCTGCTGATGGCGGACAACCGAAGCATCCTGATCGTGGTGGATACCAACCGGCCGGATCAGGTGGAGTGCCAGCCCCTGCTGGAATCCATTTCCAAGGTCTGCGTGGTGGACCATCACCGGCGGGCGGCGGATTATATCAGCCCTGTGGTGGTGAATCTTCACGAGCCTTATGCTTCCTCCGCCGCGGAATTGGTGACGGAAATCCTGTTGTACGCGGTGGAGAAGCAGGATGTGCTGCCCATTGAGGCCAAGAGCCTGCTGGCGGGCATCTGCCTGGATACCAAGTTCTTCAATGTCCGTACCGGCGAGCGCACCTTTGAGGCGGCCGCGGCCCTGCGGCGCATGGGAGCGGACACCACCGAGGTGAAAAAGCTGCTGCAAAACGACTTCCAGGACACCATGGCCAAGTACCAGATCATCAAATCCTCCCGGCTCTACCGCCAGGAGATCGCCATTGCCGCCCTGAATACCGGCACCTCCCGGGTGCTGGCGGCCCAGGCGGCGGACGAGCTGCTGAACATTTCCGGCATCACGGCCTCCTTTGTGCTGTATCCGGATGATGACATGGTGATCATTTCCGCAAGAAGCATCGGCAGCGCCAATGTACAAATGATCCTGGAGCCTTTGGGCGGCGGCGGCAATACCGCCACGGCCGGCGCACAGATCAGGGATATTACCGTTAAGGAGGCCCTGGACCGTCTGGTAGAGTCCATTGACAAATTCTACGAAGAGTAAGCGGGGCTTCCGGCAATATAACGAACCATCTTGAATCATAAGGAGAAACGAATATGAAAGTGATTTTATTGCAGGACGTGAAGGGCAAGGGGAAAAAAGGGCAGATGATCGAGGTTTCCGACGGCTACGCCAGAAACTTCATGCTGCCTAAGAAAATGGCAATCGAGGCCACTCCCGACGCCATCAACACCATGCGTATGAACGATAAGGCCACTCAGGAGCGGATTGCCCGGGAAAAGGCGGAGGCGATGGATACCGCCAGGAGACTGCGGGAGATGACCGTCACCGTCACCGCCAAGGGCGGCGGCGCCGGAAGGCTGTTCGGCTCCGTCACCAATCAGGAGATTGCCGACGCGCTGGAGAAAACCGGCATTAAGCTGGACAAGCGGAAAATTGCGATTTCCGAGCCCATTAAGAGCGTGGGCACCTACACGGTTACCTGCAAGCTGGGCTACGAGATCTCCGCGCCTCTGACTGTGAAAATTGAGGAAGCCTGATTCTTCCTATGGCAAATGTAACTTGGGAGAAAGGAGAGAACGCCATGGATGAAGAATTGCTTTCCCGGCAGCCGCCTCAGTCGCTGGAAGCGGAGCAGGCGGTTTTGGGCTCCGTTCTCATTGACAGCCGGTGCGTCAGCGATGTGGTTATGATCCTGAAGCCCGAGGACTTTTTCCAGCAGCAGAACCGGGAGATCTTCGAGACCATCTATACCATGTTCAACTTCTCCCAGACCATTGACCCGGTGACCGTGCTGGATAAGCTGAAGGAGCTGGGCCATTACCACGACAATTCCCGGGACTACATTTTGCAGCTGATGGAGATTACCCCCACCGCTGCCAATGTGGTGCGCTATGCCAACATCGTCCGGGAAAAGGCCATGCTCCGGGGTTTGAATCAGGCCGCCACGGACATCCACGAAATGGTCTATGAAGAGGTGGGCACCCCGGCAGAAATGCTGGAGTCCGCTGAGAAGAAGATCTATGCCCTGCGCAAAGGGGAGCGGGGGGATTCCTTAGAGCACATCGGCACCACGCTGCACAAGGTTTTTGACCGGCTCACCGAGCTGAGCCAGTCCGATTCCCTGATCCCCGGCCTGTCCACGGGACTGCGGGACTTAGATACCAAGATCAACGGTTTGAACAAGTCAGACTTACTGCTGGTGGCCGCCCGGCCTGCCATGGGTAAGTCTGCCTTTGCGCTGAATATCGGCATCAATGTTGCCAAGAAGTATAAAAAAACCGTGGCCATCTTCAACCTGGAAATGTCCCGGGAGCAGCTGGCCATGCGTCTGCTGGCGATGGAAAGCTTTGTGGAGCTGCAAAAGCTGGCCACCGGCAAGCTGTCGGAGGACGAGTGGAGCAAGCTGTGCATGGCCTCCGCCTCCTTAAGCCAGACGGACATCCGCATTGACGACAATCCTTCCGTCACCGTGGCGGATATCAACGCCAAATGCCGCCGCCTGGACAATCTGGGCTTGGTAATCATCGACTATTTGCAGCTGATGCAGGGCTCCGGCTATGGCCGCAACAGCGAAAACCGGGTTACGGTGGTGGGTGAGATCTCCCGAAGCCTGAAGATCATGGCCAAGGAATTGAACATACCGGTCATCTGCCTGAGTCAGCTGTCCCGAGCGGTGGAAAGCCGGACGGACAAGCGGCCGATCCTGTCGGACCTGCGGGAATCCGGCGCCATCGAGCAGGACGCGGACTCGGTGATGTTTTTGTACCGGGACGAATACTATAACCCCAATACCGAGGACAAGGGTCTGGCGGAGTGCATCGTGGCAAAGAACCGTCACGGTGAGACCGGGGCGGTGAAAATGCAGTGGATCGGCCAGTACCAGACCTTTGCCGACCGGGAGTGGAAGCATGCAGAATAAGCTGCTGGCCTTTATCCGGCAATATGATATGATCGCCCCGGGAGACAGGATCATCTGCGCGGTCTCCGGCGGGGCGGATTCCGTGGCCCTGCTGTTTGCCATGTATCTGCTGAAAGAAAAGCTGGACATCACCCTGGAAGCGGCCCACTTCAACCACAATCTGCGAGGGGAGGAATCCCGGCGGGATGAGGACTTTGTCCGTGCCCTGTGCGGCCGGTACGACATTCCCCTCCATGTGGGCAGCGGGGAGGTAAGGCCCGGGAAAAAGGGTCTGGAGGCGGCGGCCAGAGAGGCCCGGTACGGCTTTTTGAAAAGTCTGGGCGGAAAGATCGCCACCGCACACACCGCCGACGACAATGGGGAAACGGTGCTGATGCACATGGTTCGGGGAACCGGGCTGAAGGGACTGGGCGCTATCGCTCCGGTCAACGGCAATGTGATCCGGCCTATGCTGCTGGTCACCCGCCGGGAAGTGGAGGAATTTCTGGAGGAATGGGGCCTTTCCTGGATCCAGGACAGCTCCAATGACACAGACGCCTTCCTGCGCAACCGGATCCGCCATTGCGTAATGCCCCTTTTGAAGGCGGAGAATCCCAGACTGGCGGAGAGTCTGTCCCGGATGGCTCTGGGGCTGCGTGAGGATGAAAAGTACCTTTCTTCCCAGGCAGCGTTTCAGGAACTGCCTTCGGTGGAAGAATTAAAGGATATGCCCAAAGCCATCCGAAGCCGGTGCTTGGAGCGATTTTTAAAAGAAAGCGGCGTAAAAGAGCCGGAGGATGCCCATATCCAATTGGCGGAAGGGCTGGTGTATTCCCAAAACCCCTCTGCCCGGGGAAATTTTCCCGGAGGCGTCACCATCGTCCGGCACTATGACCGGCTGAAGGTCCTGAGCGGGGAGGCTGAATGGGAGGGACAGACGCTGCCCTGTCCGGGACAGGTGGAGATTCCCGGCCTGCGGATTATTTGCCGGGAGGCGGAGCAGATCCGGAACACGCCGGACGCTTTCACGGTTCAGCCGGAAGGCGCCATTGTGGTCCGGCCCAGGCTTCCTGGGGATGTGATCCGGCTTCCCGGAGGGAGCAAAAGTCTGAAAAAGCTCTTTATCGATCGGAAAATCCCTGCCCCGGTGAGAAACCGCATTCCGGTGGTATGTGACGACCGGGGGATCTTGGGGGTATATTCCATTGGCGTTCATAAAGATCGGGCCGCGGACAGCCTGCCCGCGGTGACCATTTATTTTGAAAAAACTGACAGTAAATAAGTCTAATGGTGTGATGTCAAGAGAGAAATAGAGAAGTATTTGTAATATTTTTGTATCAGTAGGGGCCGATTCAGCGAAAAAAGCGTACACCAACCAAAGCCCTGCCTGTAGAATTTTTTCGACAGGGCCTGTTTCACCTGAAGAAGCTACTGTAATCAGCTCTCCGGCGGGATATGAGAATCATTCCGGGGCAGACCGATGCGATTCCACCACTGCTAAGATGGAGGTCTGACATCCCGGCAAACAGCTAATGAGTATGAAGCTAACTTCCGGCTCAGGGGAACGGACTTAATATGAAGCAGCCTTATGGCGCAACCAGGAGGATTCCGAACTTGACCCTGCTGTCCTACAGCTATTGTATCACGGGTAACTCAAAACCTGCTGATACCTGAAATTATCAACTTTAATCTTATTATACGAGGGAGGATCAATATGGATCGCGATATTGAGAAAATTCTGCTGACCGAGGAACAGATCGAGAACCGGATCCGGGAACTGGGCCGGGAACTGACGGCCGCGTACGCCGGGAAAGATCCAGTGGTGGTAGGCGTGCTGAAGGGCGTGGTGGTGTTTTACGCGGACATGCTCCGTCAGATTAAAATCCCCTGCCAAACGGACTTTATGTGGATCTCATCCTATTCCGGAACCACGTCCACCGGCGCCATGGAAGTCAAGCGGGATATCAGCACCGACATTAAGGGCCGCCATGTGCTGATTCTGGAGGACATTTTCGACACCGGCAATTCCCTGGAATTTACCTACCACCATCTTCTGTCCAAGGAGCCTGCCTCCCTGAAGATCTGCACCCTGCTGGACAAGCCGGAACGCCGCCGGGCCGGTGTGACCCTGAGAGCGGACTATGTGGGCTTTACCATCCCCAACGAGTTTGTGGTGGGCTACGGTCTGGACTATAACGAGCATTACCGGAATCTGCCTTATGTGGGCGTCCTGAAACAGGAAGTATACGAAATAGGAACTTGTAAAAGTCTCTAAACGCCGGGCAACAGGAAACGGAAAACCATACCCCAAAAGGAAAACACCTA
>CALWXR010000063.1 GCA_944385535.1 uncultured Oscillospiraceae bacterium | reverse complement strand
CTGGAGAAAAATCAGTAGTAATTATCTCAAAAAATCCAGTGTTTTCAATGGGTTTTTGAGTTTTACAAGAGACTAAAGAGCTTTAGCGGTAAGGAGGTGCTTCATGGCGCTATATGCCATTGGGGATCTGCATTTATGCCTTGGGGCGCCGAAGCCCATGGATGTTTTCGGCGGCGCCTGGATCGGCTATATGGACAAACTGAAGTGTGGAATGTCGGTGATCCGTCCCAACGACACCACCGTTTTGCTGGGGGATCTGAGCTGGGCGCTGGACCTGCCCAACGCGAAAGCGGACTTTGCCTGGATCAATCAGATTCCGGGACGGAAGATCCTTTTGAAAGGAAACCATGATTATTGGTGGAGCACCGCCGCTAAGTTTTCAAAATTCTGTTTGGAAAATGATTTTTCGGAGATGCATCTGCTGAATAACAATTTCTTTGAATACGAAGGGTACGCCATCTGCGGAACCCGCGGGTGGTTTTTTGAAGAAGAGCGTTCCGGGGTCCATGATGAGAAGGTGTTCAAGCGGGAGCTTTTACGGTTGGAGGCATCTTTGAAGGCGGCAGAGGAGAGACCCAAAATTGTATTTCTTCATTATCCGCCTCGGTACAAAGGCTACCAGTGCAATGAGATTTTACAGCTTTTGGAAAAATATCAGGTTCGCCGCTGCTTTTACGGACATCTTCATGGAGGAAGCCATAAGCTGGCTATGGAAGGGCAGTGGGACGGTGTGGAGTACCGTCTGGTTTCCGCGGATTACATTGGATTCCGGCCTTATCTGGTGATGCCATAAAAGGTGAATAGGAATGTGTGATGCCGGGGGATGTAACATTTTTCCGAATTTTTTCTGAAAAAGTATGGACAATCCCATCTTTTTCTGGTAGAATAAATCGGCTATGTAAAAATATAAAATGGCATCGCTATGCGAGCCAATTTAGGAGGATTACTTAACATGAACATCAAGAGTGTTGACAGAAAGGGTAATGAGGCTACCGTTGTCGTAGAGATCGACAAGGAGCTGATGGAGAAGGGCGTCAACGCCGCTTACCTGAAGGCACGGAAGCAGATCACGGTTCCCGGCTTCCGGAAGGGCAAGGCTCCCCGGAAGATGATCGAGACTATGTACGGCACCCATGTTTTCTATGAAGATGGCCTGGAGGAGATCTTCCCCGAGGTATATGAGTTTGCCATCGCCAAGCAGGAGGACTTCAAGGCCATTGGCCGTCCCAGCCTGACCGATATGCAGATCAGCGAGGAGAACATCGTTACCCTGACCTTGACCACCGAGGTGTATCCTGAGGTCACCCTGGGCCAGTACAAGGGCCTGGAGATTGAGAAGTCCGAAGCTACCGTTTCCGACGCTCAGGTTCAGGCCGAACTGGATCGGATGGCCCAGAATGTGGCTTCCACCGAGACCGTGGAGCGGGCTGCCCAGATGGGCGATACCGCCAACATTGACTTTGAAGGCTTTGACAACGGCGTGCCCTTTGACGGCGGCAAGGGCGATAACTTTGACCTGAAGCTGGGCAGCGGTCAGTTCGTCCCCGGCTTTGAAGAGCAGGTTGTGGGCATGACTGCCGGGGAAGAGAAGGACATCAACATCACCTTCCCCGAGAACTACCATGGGGATCTGGCCGGCAAGAGCGTTGTGTTCCATGTGAAGCTGAATAAGGTTACCGTTACCATTGTACCCGAGCAGGATGATGAGTTTGCCAAGGATGTTTCCGAGTTTGATACCCTGGAAGCGCTGAAGGCTGACATTCGTGCCAAGGCGCTGGAAAATGCCCAGAAGCAGATCGACAGCGCTTTTGAGCAGACCGCCGTGGAAAAGGCCGCTGAGAATACCACTGTGGATATGCCCAAGGCTCTGGTGGAAAGCGAACTGGATACCCAGATGGAGCGCTTTGCCTACCAGCTGCAGATGAGCGGCTACTCCATGGAGCAGTACGCGCAGATGATGGGCGGCGATGTGAACACCATGCGCAACGCATTCCGTCCCGGCGCCGAGAAGCAGGCCAAGATCTCCGTGACTCTGGAGAAGATTGTTGAGGTGGAGGGCATCACCGCTTCCGACGAGGAGATCGAGGAAGAGTTCGCTTCCCTGGCCAAGCAGTATGAACTGGACGTGGACAAGGTGAAGGAAATGGTTCCCATGGAGGAACTGACCGGCTCCATCAAGACCCGTAAGGCGGTTAAGGTCATCGTCGACTCCGCTGTTGCTGTTGCTCCCAAGGTGGAAGAAGCTGCTGAAGAAGAGACGGAAGCCTGATTAAAGCGCGGCTTTCATCGGGAGGCTCCTGTAAGGAGCGGGGAAAAAGGAAAAAATCTTTGCGTTTCCCGGTGACAAGACGCAATCGCGCTTTGTGAGGAATAACCTTCCTCTTGGATGGTTAGAATGTTTCAAACCCCTGAAAGGAGACATCACCATGAGTTTAGTACCCTATGTCGTTGAGCAGACCAGCCGCGGAGAGCGCAGCTATGATATTTTTTCCCGTCTGCTGAATGACCGCATCATTTTTCTGTCCGAAGAGGTCAACGACACCACCGCATCTTTGGTAGTTGCCCAGCTTCTGTATCTGGAGGCCCAGGATCCGGATAAGGATATCCAGTTCTATATCAACAGCCCCGGCGGCAGTGTAACAGCCGGTATGGCGATTTATGACACCATGCAGTATATTAAGTGCGATGTCGCCACAATCTGTGTTGGTATGGCTGCTTCTATGGGCGCGTTTCTTCTGAGCGCCGGTACCAAAGGCAAGCGGATGGCCCTGCCCAACGCCGAGATCATGATCCATCAGCCTTCCGCCGGAACCCAGGGCCAGATTACGGATATGGCCATTCATCTGAAGCGCCTGGAGACCATTAAGTCTCGAATGAATCGCATTCTGTCTGAAAACTGCGGACAGAGCGTGGAAGTTGTCACCGCGGCTTGCGAGCGGGATAACTTTATGAGCGCCGAGGAAGCAAAGGCTTTCGGCCTGATCGACAGAGTTCTGGAACATCACTGATTAATATAATAAGTAGAAACGAGGTACCGGTGCATGGCAAGAAACAATGACCAGCCGCCCATTCGCTGCAGCTTCTGCGGAAAGCGGGAGAGTCAGGTATCGCGGCTGATTGCCGGTCCTGGCGTGTATATTTGCAGCGACTGTGTGGCTGCATGCAGCGACTTGCTGCGGCAGGAATACGATATGGATGGCAACCTTCTCCAATCGCCTGAGAAGCTGCCTACGCCCATGGAAATCAAGTCCTTTATGGACAACTACATCGTCGGCCAGGATGAGGCAAAAATGGCTTTGTCCGTAGCTGTATACAACCACTATAAGCGCATCTATTTCGCCACAGACTCCGATGTTGAACTGCAAAAAAGCAATATTCTTCTGATTGGCCCTACAGGCAGCGGTAAGACGCTCTTTGCCCAAACTCTGGCTAAGATCCTGAATGTGCCTTTTGCCATTGCGGACGCCACAACATTGACAGAGGCCGGCTATGTTGGCGACGATGTGGAGAACATTCTGCTTCGTCTGCTTCAGGCAGCGGATTTTGATGTAGAGCTTGCGCAGCGGGGGATCATCTACATTGACGAGATGGATAAGATCGCCCGCAAAAGCGAAAATACCTCCATTACCCGGGACGTATCCGGCGAAGGCGTACAGCAGGCGCTGCTTAAGATCCTGGAGGGCACCGTTGCCAATGTACCTCCTCAGGGAGGGCGGAAGCATCCCCAGCAGGAAATGATCCAAGTGGACACCACCAACATACTCTTTATCTGCGGCGGCGCCTTTGACGGCCTTGATAAGATCATCGAAAAGCGAACCGATAAAAGCGCCATTGGATTCGACGCGCCTGTGCAGAGCAAAAAGAATCGGGATGTTGGAAGCCTGTTTACCCAGGTGGAGCCCCACGATCTGCTGAAATTCGGGATCATTCCTGAATTGGTAGGCCGTATGCCGGTGATCACGACCTTGAAGAGTCTTTCTCAGGAGGATCTGGTACGGATCCTGGTGGAGCCGAAAAATGCGCTGACCAAGCAGTATCAGAAGCTGCTGGAAATGGATGGCGTCGCCCTTGAAATCACAGATGAGGCGCTGAAGGCCATCGCCCAGAAAGCCCTTGACCGGCAGATCGGCGCCAGAGGCTTACGGGCAATTATGGAGAAGGTCATGACCAAGATCATGTTCCTGATCCCCTCGGATCTGACCATCAAAAAGGTGGTCATTACCCCAGAAGCCATTGAGGGCGCAGATCCTTCCATTGTGCGGGACGCCGCACATCCCAGAGACAAACTCTCTGGCCGCAAATAATCTGAAGGGGGTAGGGCTCTACCCCCTTTTTTTCAAAGGAGGAACATCCTTGACAGAAGAAACATTTTACGCCGGAAAAATGCCTGTTCTTGCCCTGCGGGGCTTGGCGGTATTTCCGGAACAGACTGTTCATTTTGATGTTGGCAGAATTAAGTCTGTAAGGGCTCTGGAAGCGGCTATGAAGCAGGATCAGACGCTGCTGCTGATCCCCCAAAAGGACCTTCTGTTGGACGATCCGAAACTGATTGATTTGTACAGCATTGGATGCATTGCGAAGGTTAAGCAGGTGCTGAAAACCCAGGGGGAAAATCTGCGGGTACTTGTGACCGGAATTTGCCGCGGCAAGATCACGGAATTGTCCCAAAGCGAGCCCTATCTGGCAGGCGTTGTGGAAGCGGTTCCGGATCAAAACAGTTCGGACTCTCTGCGCAGCCATGCCCTTCGCAGGGAAGCCAACGCTTTGTATGGACTATATGTGGAAATGGCCGAGTTTCCCGCTCAGACGGTGCTGCTTCGCATGATGGCAAGTCAGTCTGATGGATTTTTGGCGGATTCCATCGCCCAGAATTCCGGTATTGATTTTGCCGATAAAGCCAAGCTTCTTTGCCAGCTAAACCCGATCCGCCGGTTGGAAAGCGCGGTCAAGCTTCTGCGGCAGGAAGTGGAGATGCTTCGGCTGGAAGGAGATATTCAGGAAAAGACTCGTTCTGCCATCGACCAGAATCAAAAGGACTACTATCTGCGGGAACAAATGAAAGTGATCCGGGAAGAGTTGGGCGAGGAAGACGAGGACGGGGAGTTTGAAGGCTATATTGCCCACATCAAGGCGTTGAAGCTGCCCCAGGAGCAGGAAAAGAAGCTGCTGAAGGATGTGGACCGGCTGAAGAAGCAGCCTTTTGGCTCTGCGGAGGGAGCGGTTCTGCGCAATTATCTGGACACCGTTCTGGAACTTCCCTGGAATGTAAAAACCAAGGAGCGGGTAGATGTATCCGCTGCCAGAAAGGTGCTGGATCATGACCACTTCGGCTTGGAAAAGGTAAAGCAGCGGATCCTGGAAACCATCGCCGTCCGGCAAATGGCCCCGGATATGCCTCCCCAGATCATTTGTCTTGTAGGGCCTCCCGGCGTTGGGAAAACCTCCATTTCCTATTCCATTGCCCGCAGCTTGAATCGAAAAATGGCCCGGATCTCTCTGGGCGGCGTTCATGACGAGGCCGATATCCGGGGACACCGGAAAACCTATGTTGGCGCTATGCCCGGCCGGGTCATGAGTGCTATGATCCAGGCAGGCAGCTCCAACCCGGTGCTGCTGCTGGATGAGATCGACAAAATGGGATCTGACTATCGGGGCGATCCCAGCGCGGCCCTGTTGGAGGTGCTGGATGCGGAACAGAACCATTCCTACCGGGATCATTATTTGGAAATTCCCTATGATTTGTCCGATGTGCTGTTTATTACCACAGCAAACACCCTGGATACGGTTCCCAGACCATTGCTGGATCGTATGGAAGTGATTGAATTGGGCTCTTATACAGATGAAGAAAAGCTGATGATCTCCAAGAATCACCTCATTGCCAAGCAGATGGGCAAGCATGGGCTAAAAAAGAGCCAGCTGCGGATCACGGACGACGCTGTCCGGGAGATTATTTCCTGTTATACAAGAGAGTCGGGCGTCCGCAATCTGGAACGTTCCATCGCAGAAATCTGCCGCAAGGCGGATATGCAGCTGCTGACCCAGGAGACACCGAAAAAAATTACCGTTACAGGCAGCAATTTGGAAACCTTCCTGGGTGTGCGGAAGTATCTTCCGGATCGTCTGCCCTGTACCGATCAGGTGGGACTTGTTACCGGACTGGCGTGGACCAGCGTAGGCGGGGAAACACTGGAAGTGGAAGTTAATGTAATGGAAGGCTCCGGAAAGCTGGAATTGACCGGCAATCTGGGGGATGTTATGAAGGAATCGGCCCACGCGGCATTGAGCTATATCCGTGCCAACGCGGACAAATTGGGTGTGGCGTCGGATTTCTACAAGACCAAGGATATCCATGTTCATTTCCCGGAGGGCGCGGTTCCCAAGGATGGCCCTTCTGCCGGCGTTACGGTATGTACCGCTATGGTATCCGCTCTTACCGGCGCCACTGTCCGAAGAGATATTGCCATGACCGGCGAGATCTCCATCCGGGGACGGGTGATGCGAATTGGCGGTCTGAAGGAAAAAACCATGGCAGCCCTTCGCCATGGAATCCGTACCGTCATCATTCCACAGGACAATGAACGGGATCTGGAAGAGATTGACCAGACTGTGCGCCGTCAGCTGAACTTCATCAGTGCTCAGACCGTGGATACGGTGCTGGAAGCGGCCCTGAACCGTCCCGCGGAAATGAGCCCTACAATTCTTGGTGACCTTCCCGGCGATGTTAAATCCAAAGCCCGCAAGCCGGGATTGCGCCAGTGACCCGGGAAAGAGGTGGGATATGAACTTTCAAAATGTAGAATTCCTGATCTCCGCCGCCTCCACCAAGGACTTTCCCAAAAACCGGATGCCGGAGATCGCCTTTGCCGGGAAATCCAATGTGGGAAAATCCTCGGTGATCAACCGCCTGCTGCAAAGAAAAAACTTTGCCAGGGTAGGGGAGAAGCCGGGAAAAACCGTTCATGTAAACTACTTTGTCATTGATCGTAAGTGCTACCTGGTGGATCTGCCCGGGTACGGCTTCGCCAAGGTCTCCGCCAAGGAAAAAGAGCGGTGGAGCAAGCTGATGGAGGACTACTTTGCCGCGGGACGCATTGACCTAGGCGTGCTGATCGTGGATTATCGGCATCCGCCTACGAACAACGACATTACCATGGCCCGGTGGTTTTTAGACAGCGGCTGTCCCTTTGTGGTGGTTGCCAATAAAATGGACAAGCTGAAAAAAAGCCAGCTGGAACCAAATTTACAAATCATTCGGGAAGATCTCAACTTGCCGGAATCCTGCCCCATCATCCCCTTTTCCGCGGAAAAGGGGAATGGGCGGGACGAATTGGTAAAGTACATTCTGAAAACAGCAGAAGAAGCTTAACTGAAAAAAGCACGGATAGGGAAGCCCCTATCCGTGTTTTTCAATATCACTTATCTGCTTTGGCGGCCTTCAGTGCCTGGGCCAGCTGATCGGGGCAGGAGGTGGACTTCATGCCGCACTTGACGCCTTCCAGCCGGGCAATCACTTCCTCCACGTCCATACCCTCTACAAGAGAGCCGATGCCCTTGAGATTGCCGTTGCAGCCGCCAAGAAACTGGACGTTCTTAACCTTTCCGTTTTCAATATCGAAAAAGATCTTTTGAGAACAGGTTCCTTTTGTTTTGTATTCGTACATAATGACAGGTCCTTTCTATAATTGTACTATAATATAATATCCGCGAATTTCGCTCCCACCAGGCGAGCCAAAGCCTCTGGGGGAACGATCATTTGATGCCCTCTTTCTCCGGCGGAAACCGCGATCTCCTCCCAGAGGATACAGGTTTCATCAAAATAAGTAGGATACTTTTTCTTCATGCCCACCGGGCTGCAGCCGCCGCGGATATAGCCGGTGAGACCCAGCAGCTCTTTTAACGCCACCAACTCCATATTTTTGTCGCCGGCAGCCTTGGCCGCTTTTTTCAGATCCAACTCACAGCAAACGGGAATACAAAATACGTTGATCCCGGTTTTTGCTCCCCGGGCTACCAGGGTCTTAAATACCTGCTCCGGAGGCATTCCAATGCTCTGAGCGGCGTGAATGCCGGAAAGATCCTTTTCGTCATAATCATAAAATCCCTCCCGGCAGGGAATATTTGCCTGCTCCACCAGACGAACCGCATTTGTTTTCGTCGCCAATTGCTCACCACCTTGTATATTATGTGAAGATCCCGGGATCAGATCCCAAGAGAATTCCATAAAGGTTTTTGCCTTCCGGCGAAAAATCCTTGCGCCTGCTTTGGCTGGGAATAAACGAAAAACGCCGCCTATTCAGCAGACACTATTATAAGCGAATTTTTTCTTACTTGCAAGAGTGAATTCCCGCAATCCTGGTTATCCTATGGAAAAGCTTTCTGGGCTGTAGTGCCCTCACGGCACAGAAAATATAGGAGGACAACATGGATAAAAGCGCGGAAATGAAGGAGCAGGAGCAAAAACAAATTGTAGAAATGGGCTCCGATATTACAAAATCCAGCAAAGGCAATATTTATACCCTGACCATCATTGGCCAGGTAGAGGGTCATCAGGTGGCGCCTGAGACGGTGAAAACCACCAAATATGAGCATGTTCTGCCCCTGCTGGCGGGAATTGAGGAAAGCGATGATATCGACGGCTTGCTGCTGCTGCTCAATACAGTGGGCGGGGATATTGAAGCGGGTCTTGCCATTGCGGAAATGATCGCGGGTATGAAAAAACCGACGGTTTCCCTGGTGCTGGGCGGAGGACATTCCATTGGCATCCCGCTGGCGGTATGTACGAAGAAGTCGTTCATCACGCCAACGGCCTCCATGACGGTGCACCCCGTTCGGATGACAGGGCTGGTGGTGGGAGCACCGCAAACCTTTCGCTATTTTCAGCGGATCCAGGAGCAGATCGCGGATTTCGTCACTGCCAACTCCCGCATCACCCGGGAGAACTTTGAGCACTATATGATGGCCACAGGAGAAATGGCAACGGATGTTGGCACCATTCTGTACGGCAAGGAGGCGGTAGCGTCCGGATTGATCGACAAGCTGGGAGGGCTGAATGACGCGCTGGTTGCGCTGCATAAAATGATCGATAAACAGAAAAAGCAAAGCGATAAGCAGGGAAGCATTGCCCCCGCGGAATAAACGGACCAAAAGGAAAGGCGGAATCATCCGCTTTTCCTTTTTTGCAGACGGTAAAACAGAAAAAATAGGGCTGGTAATTTTCTTGAAGGTGTGATATTATAGGGTGTAATACTTTGTAAAGGGAGGGGCAGACTTGGAGCTTAACTGGTTTAAAAGCTTACTATATGGACTGATCTCCGGGCTTGCGGATATTCTGCCCATCTCCGCGGAAGCCCACC
This sequence comes from uncultured Oscillospiraceae bacterium, assembly GCA_944385535.1. Lineage (GTDB taxonomy): Bacteria > Bacillota > Clostridia > Oscillospirales > Oscillospiraceae > Faecousia. The sequence goes on along the minus strand of CALWXR010000063.1, from coordinate 5,465 downwards.
AAATTTTGCTGATGAAGCTGTTCGGTTCAGAAGGCCGCCGGGATCTAATGGACCTGTTTATTCATCTGGCAATTTCTGCCGCCCTGTATATGAGCAGCCGGAAGCAGATCGTTCGTATGGCACGGGCCAGAAGCTTGGCCAAGGTGCCAAAGCGCCGCCGCAGACGCCCATTGGACACCAACAGTTTGATGGATCTGAGCCTTCTGAAAACGATGCTGGTTCCTGTCATCCTCAGCTTTTTTCTCTTTCAGTACACAGCTGCTTTGCAGCAAAAAATGATCTGGATCGCTGTGCTGCTGTTCGTGAACGGTCTGATTTTATACATCCCCCAATTTCTGCCCACCGGAAACCGGGATTCCCGTACCTTATCCCGCGTAGAAGGTCTGCTCATGGGACTTGGCGGCGCTCTGGGAATTCTCCCGGGCATATCACCTATGGGCTGCATGCTGTCCGTGGGCTCTGTTTGTGGTGTAGAGCGGGGCTACTGTCTGAATCTGGCTATGCTGATGAATATGGCCATCAACCTGGGGCTGGTGGTGCTGGATGTGATGGGGCTGATACAGTATGGCGTCGATTCATTTTCCTTTTTGATCCTGGTACAATACATCGTGACTGCGGCAGCCGCCTTTGGAAGCACTATGCTCGGCGTCAAGATCATGCGTATGCTGTCCAAAAACAATGGTTATTCCATTTTTACCTTCTACAGCTGGAGCGTTGCCTTGTTCACCTTTATTCTGAATCTTATGGCTTAAGGAGGGTTCTCATGGCAGAAAAGAAATCCGTCAGCAAGGCTGAACAGGCAGTTTCCAATGTGAAAAAGAAAACTTCCGCTGATCCAGCATCCAAAACAACGGGGAAAAGCCCGGCTTCCGCTGGAAAGACGTCTTCTCAACGATCAAAGGGCAAGGCGGCCCCTGCCCCTAAAAAAGCCGCCAATAAAGTGAAAACAGAGTATGACCGTCCTGGGTCTCATGATTTTCTGATTGCCGGAATCAGTCTGCTTTTATTTGTTGTGTTTGTAATCATCTGCATCAATCCTGAAGGCGCGCTGCTGAAGGTGATCCAATCTGTCGCTTTGGGATTGATCGGAAAAGCGGGATTCTATTTTTCTATTCCCGCGCTGCTGTATCTGTTCCTGATCAATTCCCTGGGACGAAAAAAAGCGGTCACCATGCGCAGCATATGCACCGTTGCCTTCGTGCTGTTCTGCGGCTGCATCTACCATCTGATGAAGCAGCCTCAAGGAGCGGCCAGTGGCTTTTCGGTGATTTCGGATCTGTATAACGGCGGCATCGATGGATATTCCGGCGGCATCATTTGCGGCAGCATTGCCATTGCGCTGCGCTGGGCCTGCGGATATATCGGCGCTTTCATTATCTGCATCTTCGGCGCGGTGCTTACCCTGCTTGGGGCAATGCGGATCACCATTCCCAGCATCATTCAGGCAATTGCCAACCGGCCCAGAGATGATTGGGAAGAGGAGGAATACGAGGATTATGTGGAGCCCGCGGCGGTAGTGGTGAATCACATTGCCAATAAGCAGATCGAGTATAAGCGTCAACGGCGTGAGCGGCTGGAGGCGGCCCGGGAGGCAGCAGCGCTGTCCGGGGAAGCCGGTATTCAAGAGAATGTTCCCAGACCCGCCGAGCAAAAGAAGAAAGCGGTTCAAAATCAGGGGAACCACCAGGATCCGGTGAAACAGATCCCCGGAAAAGGCGCTGCTTTTATGGAACGAGTGGATACGGAAATCAGCGCCCCTCTGCCGGGAACGGCTGAGTTTGTAGATGACCAGGATCCCATGGATACGGAACCCGCGCCGATCAGAAAAAGCGAAAGGCCGATTATGGAAGAAGCACCGGAACCGGTGGATGTGATCCCGCGTCAGATGCCGGAGCTGGTTATCAATGACCCCATTTCTTCCGGGCCGAAGCTGGAAAAGCCCGCAAAGGCAATGGCCAAAGAATCAGAGCCTTCTCAGGAACGAAATGGAAAGGTTTCCCAGAAAGAGACGGAGGCGTCTGCCCGGCAGGTGGCTCAGGAAATTGCCCAGGGGCAGTCTGTGCAAAGGCCGGAATACTGCTTCCCGCCCATTTCCTTGCTGAAGCGGCCTGTTCGCGCCGGCGCGGATGGTACGGATGAAATGCGGGAGAATTCCCGACGTCTCAATGAGACGCTGGCAAGCTTTAATATTGACGCCCATATCATCAATGTGACCCGGGGCCCCAGCGTTACCCGGTATGAGGTGGAGCTGGATAAGGGCGTTCGGCTGAATAAGCTGACGGGATGTGCCGACGACATTGCTTTGAGTCTGGGCGCTTCCGGCGTCCGGATCGCGGCGGTGCCAGGGAAGATCTCCGTGGTGGGCATTGAAGTGCCCAACCGGACGGTGACAACCGTATCCCTTCGGGAAGTGATCGATTCTCAGGAGTTTTCCGGCGCCAAGTCCAAGACCTCTGTTGCTTTGGGCAAGAGCATTGACGGAAATTGCGTGGTAGGCAACATTGCCAAAATGCCCCATTTGCTGATCGCCGGTACCACCGGTTCCGGTAAGTCTGTGTGCATGAACTCCATCATCATCAGCCTGCTGTATAAAGCCGGGCCGGAAGATGTGAAGCTCATCATGGTGGATCCCAAAATGGTGGAGCTTGGTATTTACAACGGCATTCCCCATCTGCTGATCCCGGTGGTTACCGACCCGAAAAAGGCGGCGGGAAGCCTTCAGTGGGCTGTTACCGAAATGCTGCGCCGGTATAAGATGATGTCGGATCTGGGGGTTCGGGATCTGGAATCCTACAATTCCATTGTGATGAATGAGGAGGATGGACAAAAGCTTCCCCAGGTGGTCATTATCATTGATGAGCTGGCCGACCTGATGATGGCGGCGGCCAAGGAGGTGGAGGACTCCATCTGCCGCATTGCCCAGATGGGCCGTGCCGCGGGTATGCACCTGATCATTGCCACCCAAAGACCCTCCGCCAATGTGATTACCGGCTTGATGAAGGCCAATATTCCTTCCCGGATTGCCTTCTCCGTTGCTTCCGCCATGGAGTCCCGGATCATTCTGGATACCACCGGCGCGGAAAAGCTGGTAGGCAAAGGCGATATGCTCTATGCCCCCATTGGCAGCGGCAAGCCCCTGCGTGTTCAGGGCTGCTTTGTTACCGATGGGGAGGTGGAAGCCATTGCCGGGTATGTAAAGGACAATTATGTGGCCGAATATAACCAGGAAGTGCTGGAGGAGATTGAGCAGAAGGCCAAGCAAACCGGGAAAAAGCCCGGGGCGGCGGAGATCGAACCCAGTGATGAAGAAATGGACGGAGATGAACTGCTGCCGGATGCTGTGGATGTGGTTCTGGAAACGGGTCAGGCTTCCGTATCCATGCTCCAGCGCCGGCTGAAGCTGGGCTATGCCCGGGCAGCCCGGATCGTGGATGAAATGGAGGAGAAGGGAATCGTAGGTCCCTTCCAGGGCTCCAAGCCCCGGGCCATCCTGATTACCAAGGAGCAGTGGCAGGCGAAGAAAAACGAGCAGGGCCGGCAAATGGATTTTGACGATATGCTGGACTATGATACCGATCCGGATAACTAAAGATTGATTAGGCGATTGTAAAAGTCAGAAAAAATGAAAATCGAATAGAAATTTTCACGTCAATCCCCTCATTGAGGAGAAAATTTCTGTTGGCTACAAAAGGAAATTGTAAAACTCTTTTGCCGATGACAAGGTGCGGAGAGCGGAGAAAAAGCCGCTACTGCTCATGGCGAAAGCACTTGATTTTCAAGGTTTTTTGAATTTTGCAAACGACTAAAAGATTGATACAAAGGAGGGCTGTATGAAAACGATGGTTTTTATTCAGCCCTTTTATCTTATTTGAAAGAGGAGAACCATGGGCAAAGAATATCGAATTTTGGTGGTGGATGACGATCCGTCCATTGTCAGCATACTTGCGGCTGCTCTGACGGGGGAAGGGTATCAGGTACTCACGGCTCACGATGGGCAAACAGCATGTGGCATTGCTGCCACCCAATCTCCAAGCTTAATCATTATGGATGTGATGATGCCCCAGTGTAACGGGATTTTAGCGACTATGCGGATTCGTCAGGAAAGCAATGTGCCGATTCTGATGCTGTCCGCCAAGGCGGAGGGTTCCGACCGGGTGCTGGGGCTGGAGGCCGGGGCGGACGATTACCTGATTAAGCCCTTTTATCAGCAGGAGCTGCTGGCCCGGGTGAAGGCCCTGCTCCGCCGGTATGATGACCTGGGCTCCATTCGGGAGGAAAAGCCGGAAGGGCAGATCAAAATCGGAGATATCGCCTTGGATACTGCTGGGAAAAGGTTGATCGTCCGTGGAGACCCGGTGCGGCTCACCGCTACGGAATTTAAGATCCTGCGGGTGCTCATGTCCAATCCCGGACGGGTGTATTCGGCTGAGGAACTGTATGAGCGGGTTTGGGACAGCGACGCGTACAGCGTAGAAAACACGGTGATGGTACATATCAGCCGCATCCGGGAAAAAATGGAGCTGAATCCAAAGAAACCGGAATACTTAAAAGTGGTTTGGGGGATCGGATATGTCTTTGAAGCGCCGTGATATCACTGCTGTCATTCTGCTGGTTCTGGCGTCGGTATTGTGGGGCGCGTTGGTTGAATTGAACCAGAACGGCTCCCATTCTACAGGCAGAACCGGAATAAATGAAACCGGTGTTTATATTCAGATGACCACCTCCCCCGTTACCGTCCCAAGGGAGCCCCTTCCCAGCGGCACTCTGGAATCTGAGCCTGCTTCCACAGAAAGATATGAGGCACAGGGTTCCACCCTTGTGGGAAAACTGATCCGCTGCATCCTGGGCTTTTCCAGCTTTGCCTTGGCGGTCGGGGGGATCTTTCTGCTCAGGCAGCGCAGGCCGATCTTTGGCCCGGACGGGGCGTTGGCGCTGCTGGCTGCGGGCGTATGGCTGTACGACAGCTTCCGCTTTATGGAATATATCCTGTCCTGGCCAATGTCGTTTTTGGTTCCGCTGCTGTATTCTTTACCCAGAACATTGGCGTTTTTGCTGTTCCTTCGGGAGATTTGGGGCTGGTGGGGCGCCAGGCTTTCCGGAAATTGGATTGCTGTTGGAAGGCTGGCAGGACGCTGTAAAAAGTCTCAGCTGAGCTTGATGACCTATGTGTTTTGGCTTTTGGGATGGGCGGTTCTGGGATTGCTGAGCGCTTCCGACAGCGACGCCGCCATGATAATATTCTTTGCCGCAGGCATTTTTGGCATAATCGGCCTATGGAACTACGGCGTGGATCTGCATCATTTTCTTCGTTTGCTGGAACAGTTCCATTCTGACAGTGCCATTGAAGTGCGGGAAGGCGTCTTTTCTCAGGCAGAGCGCTCCCTTCAGGTGCAATATTCGGCCGAACGGTGTGAAGATTTCGCTTCGGACGGTGTGATAGTTTCGGCTTGAGCGGTGCGGTGTTT
>CALWXR010000062.1 GCA_944385535.1 uncultured Oscillospiraceae bacterium | reverse complement strand
CCCTTTGAGAACATGGGCGCCCAGCTGATCCGGGAAGTGGCTACCAAGACCAACGACGTGGCCGGCGACGGCACCACCACCGCCACGGTGCTGGCCCAGGCCATCACCCGGGAGGGCCTGAAGAACCTGTCCGCCGGCGCTAACCCCATGGTCATGCGCAAGGGCATCGACAAGGCTGTGGAAGCCGCCGTGGCTGCCATCAAGGCCAACTCCGAGCCTGTTACCGACTCCGCCGCCATCGCCCGGGTAGGCGCCGTGTCCTCCGGCGACGAGTCCATCGGCCAGCTGATTGCCGAGGCCATGGAGAAGGTGGGCAACGAAGGCGTCATCACCATTGAAGAGTCCAAGACCGCCGAGACCGGCCTGGAAGTGGTGGAAGGCATGCAGTTCGACCGGGGCTATATCTCCCCCTACATGGTCACCGACACCGACAAGATGGAGGCCGTCCTGGACGACGCCTACATTCTGATTACCGATAAGAAGATCTCTTCCATTCAGGAGATCCTGCCCATTTTGGAGCCCATTGTCAAGTCCGGCCGGAAGCTGATGATTATCGCTGAGGATGTGGAAGGCGACGCGCTGGCTACTTTGCTGCTCAACCGTCTCCAGGGCCGCTTCAACGTGGTCTGCGTCAAGGCCCCCGGCTTCGGCGACCGGCGCAAGGAGATGCTCCAGGACATCGCCGTGCTGACCAAGGGCACCGTGATCTCCAGCGAGCTGAACATGGAGCTGGCCGACGCCCAGATGACCGATTTGGGCCACTGCCGCCAGATCGTGGTCACCAAGGACACCACCACCATCGTGGACGGCGACGGCGACCCCGCCGAGATTGCCTCCCGGGCCCACATGATCCGTTCCTCCATCGCCACCACCACCTCCGACTACGACCGGGAGAAGCTCCAGGAGCGTCTGGCAAAGCTGTCCGGCGGCGTGGCCGTCATCAAGGTGGGCGCTCAGACGGAAGTCGCCATGAAGGAGCGGAAGCTCCGGGTGGAGGACGCGCTGAACGCTGCCCGGGCCGCTGTGGAAGAGGGCATCGTGGCCGGCGGCGGTACCGCCCAGGTCAACGCCATCCCCGCTGTGGAAGCGCTGATTGAGACCCTCCACGGCGATGAAAAGACCGGCGCCCGGATCGTGGCCGCCGCCCTTCAGTCCCCCGTTCGCCAGATCGCCCAGAACGCTGGTGTGGACGGCTCCGTGGTTTACGAGAAGATCCGCAACAGCGGCAAGGTGGGCTTCGGCTACAACGCCTACACCGAGGAATATGTGGACATGATCTCCGCCGGTATTGTGGATCCCACCAAGGTGACCCGCTCCTCTCTGGAGAACGCCGCTTCCATCGCCGGCTGCGTGCTGACCACCGAGAGCCTGGTTGTGGACAAGCCCGATCCCGCTGCTGACGCCGCCGCTGCCGCGGCTGCCGCTCAGGGCGGCGGCATGTACTAAGCCCTTTCGATATCCGATCGATTTCAGCCCCGGCCAAAGGCCGGGGCTGTTTTTGCGCGGGATGGGAGCAGCGGGGTGCGGCGGCTGCTGGGCAGAGAAGAACTGTCATCTCGGCTTTGCTCGAGAAGGCAGGAGGGGGAAGTGCGGAGGAACCAACGGGGTTCGGTGGTTCCTCCGCAGAAAAAGTCTGTCATCTCGAGCGAGCGAAGCGAGTCGAGAGATCCACGCACTTACCGGCTGTAGGCATGCAGGTGGTTGCAAAGGTGGAAAGCGTAAGGAAGGAGCCGTGGGGAAGTGCGTCCCATTCACCGGCGTGCATTCCTTGCGTGGGTGCATGGATCTCTCGGCTGCGCTCGAGATGACAGGTTTTTTTCTGCCCAGCATCCATTTAGCTGCCTACGGCCCTTTCCTGCGGACAAAGTGAATAGTGAATAGTGAAGAGTGAAGAAGTGCGGTATTCCCTTCGGAAATGAATTTAAAAAGCCGGTTTTTTCTTTTTTTTCAACCAATTTTTCGAAGAAAAATACCTAACTTCTTCACTATTCACTATTACCGATTACCTAATTCTTCCTTGGGTCTTTGCAAACATAAAGAAATCTTAAGGAGCCGCCTATTGACCAAGAGGCGCACCTGCTGTATAATTGCTGTACTAATAATACTAGTACAGTTACTACAGCGAGGAGGGGGACATATGGTTCATTTGAATTACCGGGACGCCCGGCCCATTTATGTGCAGATCATAGACGGCCTGCGGGAACAGATTATCGGCGGGGTGCTGCGCTCCGGGGATAAGCTGCCCAGCGTCCGGGAGCTGGCGGCTATGCTGACCATCAATCCCAATACCATTCAGCGATCCTACCGGCAGCTGGAATCGGAAGGGTGGATTGCCACCATTCCCGGAAAGGGCTGCTTTGTCTGCGGGGGAGAGGGCCTACAGGATCGGGAACGGGAGCGGCTGTTTGTGGTGTTTGACGAGACCACCGCCTCCCTGATGGCTCTGGGCGCCAGTTCCGGTGAACTGATAGAGCGGATTGAGAAAGGAGAGACGGAGCATGCTTGAAATGCAGAATGTGAACAAGTCCTTCGGCGCCGTGCAGGCGCTGAAGGATCTGTCTTTGCGTGTGCCCAAGGGGGCGGTTTACGGCCTGGTGGGCCCCAACGGGGCGGGAAAGTCCACGGCCATCCGGCACATCACCGGGATCTACCGGCCGGACAGCGGCAGCGTGACCATTGGGGGCGCGCCGGTGTATGAAAACCCGGAGGCCAAGGGGCGCTTGGGCTACATCCCCGACGAGGTGTTTTACTTCCCTATGGCCACCCTGGGGGATATGGCGGCCTTTTACCAAGGGATGTATCCCAAATTTGACCGGGAGCTGTATACGAAGCTGACGGAGGTGTTCCAGCTTCCGGAGGGGAAGCCCATCCGCCGGATGTCCAAGGGTATGCAGAAGCAGGCGGCCTTCCAGCTGGTGCTGGCGGCCCGGCCGGAGGTGCTGATCCTGGACGAGCCGGTGGACGGCCTGGATCCCATTATGCGCCGCCAGATCATGAGCCTGGTGCTGGGGGAAGTGGCCCAGCGGGAAATGACGGTGCTCATCTCCTCCCACAATCTGCGGGAATTGGAGGATCTGTGCGATCACGTGGGCATTATGGACCATGGCCGGATGCTTCTGGAGCGGAGTCTGGCGGATATGCAGGGCAATACCCACAAGCTGCAGATTGTGGGGGACGTGCCGGAAGGGCTGGAAATTCTCCACCGGTCCCAGTCCGGGCGGCTTCAGACCCTGATTCTTCGGGGTCAGGCCTGGGAGATCAGCATGGCGGCAGCGGCGGCCAAGCCCGCCTACTATGATCTGCTGCCCCTTTCCTTGGAGGAGATCTTTATTTACGAGTTGGGAGGTGTGAGCGATGCGGTCAAGAATATCCTTCTTTGATAAAACCGTATACCGCAAGGACATGACCCGTTACGCCCCGGTGTGGCTGTTATACCTGCTTTGCCTGCTGCTGGGCATGGTGATTATGTATACCACCGGGGCCGCCGAAGAAAAGAACGGCCATTTCTGGTTCCCGGTGCGCATGGGCGAGGGGTGCCTTCAGCTCATGGCCGTGGTCAATATGCTGTACGCGCTGCTTGTGGCCATGCTGCTGTTCGCGGATCTGTATAACAGCCGGATGTGCAATGCCCTTCACGCCCTGCCCCTGCGCCGGGAGACCTGGCTGATGACCCATGTGGCGGCGGGCCTGAGCTACAGCCTGATCCCCACGGCGGTGATGGCGGCGGCAGCCACGCCTTTGCTTGCGACCACCAGCGTGGCAGACGCCTGGCTCATTGGGCCGTTGTGGTTTGTGATTGTGAATCTGCAATACCTGTGCTTTTTCGGCATGGCGGTGCTCTGCGCCATGTGCGTAGGCAATCTTTTTGCCCTGGTGGGAATGTACGGCGTAGTCAACGTATTTTCTTTGCTGGTGGGCTACCTGGTGAATCAGCTGTATGTGCCCATGCTCTACGGCGTCATTATGCCCACCCGGCTGATCAAGCTTCTGTGCCCGGCCTATCAGCTGGCGGGTGGCAGTTATGTGGAATTTGAACCCTACCTGAAGCTGCTGCGCCAGTATAATAACCGGCCGGAGGATGTGGTGGGCAGCTTCACCCTGGCGGGCCGGGAAGGGGACTGGCTGACCCTGGCCCTGTACGCCCTGGCGGGGATGGTCTTTCTGGGACTGGCGGTGGCCCTGTATCGCCGCTGGAGACTGGAGACTGCCGGAGATATGGTGGCCTTCGAGCCGTTAAAGCCGGTGCTTCTGACCATGGCAGCGTTGGCGGTGGGCATTGTGGCCAGCTTCCTGGCGGACGCCATCATGCTGGAAACCTGGCTGAAGCTGCTTTGCCTGGTGCTGGGACTGATGATAGGCTGGTTCGGCGGCCGGATGCTGCTGGAGCGGAGCTTCCGGGTGTTTCAGCCGAAAAAATGGGCGGGGCTGGCGGTGCTTTCCGGGGTGCTGCTCCTTTGCTATGCCGGAACCTATTATGACTGGCTGGGCATTGAAGAGCGGATCCCCGGGAATGTGGTGAGCGTGGAGGTAAGCGGCGGCATGGAGAACCGGGTATTCACCGACCCGGAGGATATCGAGCTGGTGAAGTCCCTCCACGCCCTGGCCCTGGAGGACCGGCTGGAGGAGTTCGGCGCCTATTCCCAGGAATACGACATGTTCTGCTATGACTTGAAGGACGTGACTTCCGAGGAAGAGCGGCCCACGCTGGTGCCCTGCCGGAACCGACTCCACCTATGGATCAGCTACACCCTTTCCGGCGGCGGAAGCCTTACCCGGAACTATGTTGTCTGGGCGGACGGCCCGGAACGGGAGATCCTGGTGAACCTCTTCAGCCGGTGGGAGGATTACTACAGCCAAGAGAGCTGGGAAGGGGAAGCGCTTCGCAGCCTGGATCTGACGGACATCCGGGGCATCTACGTCACCGGGGTGGCGGAGAAGGATGTACCCCCGGAAGCCTGCACCCCGGAGGCGGTGGAGGAGCTGTTTGACGCCATTCAGGCGGATTACGCTGCCGGCAACGGCGTCCGAGCCCAGCAGCTCCACGACGGCCATTTCACCTATAACGGCCCTCTGGAGGACGGACAGACGCCTGCCGCCGCCGTTGATTATACCGATTCTCTGAGCATCTCCATCATCACAGGGCTGAAGGAGCCGGAAGAAGGCTGGGAGTATTTTTCAAGCTACGACTCGGATCGTACCCAGTTCTCCTTTGAGGTATTCGCCGATATGGAGAATACCCTGCAGTGGCTGGAAAAATATGACCTGTTAAAATACGACGTATCTCAGGAAAACGTCTATTACTTATGGTAAAAAAAGCCGTCTCAAAACCTGTGTCATCTCCGGCGCAGCCGGGAGATCCAGGCGCTTCCGGGCGGAGAAGCGGGCGTTGAATGGCGCGCGGTAAAAAACATGTCATCTCCGGCGCAGTCGAGAGATCCAGGCATTTACGGGCCTTAAAATGTCCGTTGGTTCCTCCCCGCTTCCCCCCCTCCTGTCATCTCGAGCGCAGCCGGGAGATCCAGACGCTTCCGTGCGCTGAAATGTCCGTTGGTTCCGCCGGAGGAACCGTTTCGGCGCCTACAGACCGTAAGTGGGTGGATCCCTCGGCATCGCTGGGGATGACGTATCTTTTCCGCGGAGGAACCACCCGCCGCACCGGATTTCTTCCCCGTTTTCAACAGGGAAAAAAGGCTGCATTTCTTCCGCCCATTCGGTATAATGCTCTAAATGAGCAAAATCAAATTGTACACAAATTGCAGATAAAGGAAGCGGCCAAAGGCCCCCTTGTGTAAAGGGGGCTGTCGCGGCGAAGCCGTGACTGGGGGATTGACGCGGCGGGGCGCTTCCCTTTTCGCCGGAGCGGGGGCGAATTCGCAGCATTTTACTGCACAATCCCTCAGTCACGCCGCGCGTGACAGCTCGCTGCGGCGAGCCCGGCCGCGGCTCTGACTGCCCACTTACGCTGTCATTCACCACCGCGACTGCGCGACCCTTACCCTTTACACTTTTGGAGCCTTGGGAGCTCCCGCTCCAGTGCAATTCTGAAACTGTGCGTTCTTCAAATCTGCTCATTTAGAGTTCCTATAAAAAACAGGCGTTTGCCCTGCTTTTTCCTTAAATATGCTTATCGGCTTGGTTCAGCAAAGACTCTGCCAGTGCAGGTGAAAGAGGAATGTTCGTTGGTTTCTCCGAGCTTCCCTGAAAAATGGCGGGCTTGAGGTTGGGTAGTGATTGGGGTGCGGTGCCCGAATCGGTGCACAGCATCCGAATCACTGCCCAGCCTTGAGATTGCTTTCTTAAGGGGGGCTTGCGGTGGAACCAATTGGCCGCAGTCTGTTTGGGAGTACGTAAATTCGCTGCTGAATCAAGTCTATAAGCACATCACGAAATAGTATTGAACATTCCCCGGTAAATAAAAAAGCCCTTGCAATTCAGGGCGTCTCCACCCCAAATTGCAAGGAGGCATGTATCCTGTATATTCCCCAATCCCGGGCAAGCAGCCATCCTCTGCCGCCCGGGTTTATGGTGTTTATTCCAAGCAGTTCCCGCATGGGGTGTAGCCCGCGTCCAGGGCCGCCTGGTAGGAATCGAACAGAATCTGATTCTCTTCCTTGGGCAGATTGGCGCAGGTCTGGGAATGGAACTTTTTGGAGTTGACGTTGCCGATGAAGGTCTGGCCGTCTCCCGGCTCCACATCCTCCGGCTGGGCGGACTGATTCTCCCAGGTAAAGCTCACCGTCTGCCCGCCGGTGCTGGCAAGGATGTGGCCCAGCTGATCCGTTCTCAGCACCACTGCCTCCGCCTGCTCCAGCCGGGACAGGGGTTCTTCATGGGGGTGGCCGTAGGTATTGCCCGCGCCCACGGAGATCACCGCGTACTGGGGGCTGACCTCCCGGAGAAACCGGTAGCCGGTGGAGGTATCGGAGCCGTGGTGGCCTACCTTCAATACGTCCGTCTGCCAGTCTATGGCTTCTCCCCAGTAGTCCAGCATGTCGTTTTCCGCCTGGGTTTCCATATCCCCGGTAAAGAGGAAGCCGGTTTCCCCGAATTCGGCCTTAAGCACAATGGAGGTGTCGTTGGTCTCGGCGTAGCTTTGGGTAGGGCCCAGCACCGTCAGGGTGGCTTCTCCCAGAGTAAGCACATCTCCGGGCTGGGGGATGGTAACGGTAAGGCCCTGCTGGTCGGTGTAGTACAGAAAGCTGTCAAACACCTGGGAGGAATAGGTATTGGTGGGGGCGTACACCGCCTGGGTGGGATATACCGCCAGCACGGATGGCAGGCCCCCCACATGATCCTCGTGGGCGTGGGTGCATACCACCGCCTTCAGCTCCTCCACCCCCTGCTGCTCCAGGTAGGACACCACCAGCCGGCCGTCCTCCCGGTTGCCCCCGTCAATGAGCAGAAATTCCCCTCCCGTTTCCAGGAGGATGCAGTCCGCCTGCCCCACATCGATGTAATGAACCAGCAGTTCTCCCTGGGGTTCGGCGGTGGGAACGGTGGTTTCTGCCTGAGCCTGGGCCTGGGCGCAGCCGGTAAACACAACCGCCAGCGCCAATAAACACGCAATCCAATTCTTTTTCATACTGTTGTCAATCCTTGGTTATTTTTGGTTTTTTTCTGTTGGTTCAACCATACCTTCATCACCAGGCTGTGGGGCAGAAGCTTTACCAGGATTACCTGAAGCTTCACCGGAAGCCCGTGAACGGAATAGTCCTTGTTTGTACGGTACAGATCCCGAAGCCCGGTGCGAACCACCGCGTCCGCTTCATACAGCCGGTCAAAATACTGAACCTCCCCGCTGTTGGTCTGGAAGGCGTGGTTAAAAAACTCCGTCTTTACCCAGCCGGGATTCATGGCCATGACCCGGACGCCCCGGCCCCGCAGCTCCCGGTTCATGCTCCGGCTGTAGCTGAGGACAAAGGCCTTGGTGGCTCCGTAGGTGGTGATGTAGGGCACCGGCTGGAAGGCGGACAGACTGTCCAGCTGCAAAATATGACTGCCCGCGCCCATGTAGGGAAGGCACAGCCGGGTCATAACCACCAGGGCCTTGCAGTTTAAGTCCAGCATCCGGCAGTCGTCCTCCACCGATACTCTGTGATAGGCGCCGAACTTGCCGAAGCCTGCGGCGTTTACCAGCAGCGATACATTGGGCTTCTCCTGTTCCAGCAGCCTCTGTACCCTCTGAAAGCTTGCCGGATCCAGTAAATCCAAAGGCAAAGGCCGCACCGGGACGGAGGACTGGGCCTTCAGTTCTTCCAGAGCCTCCTTCCGCCGGGCGATGGCCCAGATCTCGTCCACCCGGACAAAGCCGGAAAGCTGACGCACAAACTCCCGCCCCATGCCGGAGCTGGCGCCGGTAACAATGGCGATGTTCATGTAAAATCCTCTCCTTGACATATCTGCTCCCGGACGTAGTCCAGAAGGGTCTGCCGTTCGTTGGGAAGCTTCTCCTCCAGCACCTGATCCAGCAGGGTTTGCAAAGCGGCGCCAACGGCCTTACCCTGAAGGCCCAGGGCCATAAGGTCGTGGCCGTTCACCGCCAAGTCCTTGAGCGACAGGCAGGCGTTCTCCCGGCGTATTTCCTCCAACAGCTCCCGAATTTTGGAAAATACCCGCTGCTCTCCGGGGACGTCCACCCCTTTGCCGCCCATGTCCGCCTCCTGCAAATACAGAAGGCTTTCCAGGGTTTCCCATCCCAGACGGCTGAGCCACCGGCGCAGCAGCTTCTTATCCGGCTCCAAATGGGTCATATGCCGGTAAATCAGCTCCACCGCCCGCTCCCGCAAGGCCGTGGGGGCTTTCAGCCTGCGAAGGACCTGATCCGCCATTTCGCTGCCGGCCTGGGCGTGGCCGTAAAAGTGGCCCCGACCGGTCTCGTCCCGGGTAAAGGTGGGCGCCTTGCCAATGTCGTGGAGCAGAGCCGCCCACCGCAGGGCCAGATCCCCGGGCACCCCCGCCGTTACCATGGCGGTGTGGGTAAACAGGTCGTAGGCGTGGTGGGGGCTGTGCTGGTCGAAGCCGATCATAGGCCCCAGCTCCGGGATCACAGCCGCCAGTATGGGGGCGAGGGCAACCAGATCCCCGGCGCTGACCAGGGGGAGCAGTTTACATAACTCGTCAAACACCCGCTCCCGGGCCAGGTTGTCCATCAGTCCCGCCTGGGCAATCATTGCGTCCCAGGTGGCCCGCTCCACCGTCAAGCCGTACTTCACCCCGAAGCGCGCCCCCCGGAGGATCCGAAGGGCGTCCTCCTGAAACCGCCTGGCCGGATCCCCCACCGCCCGAAGTACCCTCCGCTCCAGATCCTTGCGTCCGCCGAAGGGATCCGCAAAGCCCCGCTTGGGAGAGTAGGCCATGGCGTTGATGGTGAAGTCCCGCCGGGCCAGATCCTGCTCCACATCGCCCACAAATTTCACCCAATCCGGATGCCGGTGGTCTCCGTAGCCGCCGTCCCAGCGGAAGGTGGTGATCTCCACCACCCCATGGGCTGTAATTACCCCTACGGTGCCGTGCTTTTCTCCTGCCAGCACCAGATCCTTATGGGAAAACAGGGCCTCCATCTCCCGGGGCCGGGCGCTGGTGCACAGATCAAAGTCCTGAGGCGGCCTACCCAGGCAGGCGTCCCGGACGCAGCCGCCTACCGCGTAGGCGGCAAACCCGGCGTTTTCCAGGGTCTCTATACATTCCAATACATGCTCGGGAAGGTTCATGGCTGCTGCTCCTGACCGGGCCGGGGCATACGGCGCCTGGGCACAGGCTCCGGTCTGCGCAGGCTGCCGGCACACCAGACGGTCCCGAACAGGTACAGCGCCATAAATGAGGAACCGGGGGCGGCCACAAAGCCCAGATATACCGCCAGCAGGCCGACGCCCAGCGTCATCCTCCGCCGTCCGGAACCCACATCAAAGGCGGTCAGCTGATAGGCAAACAGAGCAAGGCAGGCGCAGCACAGCAGTTCAAACACGTAATCCTGGAGCTGAGGATCCCGGCTCCAGTTTTGGTAATTGCTGAGCATATGAAGCACGAAAAAGACGCAAACGGTAAAATGGGTCCAAAACAGAGGGCGGCGGCCCTGCCAACGGTCGATCCCCGCCCAGATCAGGCAGGGAACGGACAGGAACCCCACCCCTTTCCACAGCGGGCGGAGTCCGCCGGACGTGCCCTCCCCAAAGAAGAGAACCGTCACCAGAATACCGCCGGCCATGACGAAATGCCCCAGGCCCGCTCCGGGGGATCGGGAAAAATTATGCTCATACCGTTGTGACCCGTCCGGCCTCGCCACGCTGAGCAATATCACCGCCGTCACGGCGGCGGTAAGCAGCCACAGCAGAATCTCCAGGGGATGGCCCGCCGTCAGGAGGCCCCCTTCATCCACGGCAAAAGCGTACAGCAGCCTCCGCAGCCCCTGGCCCGCCACTCCGGATATTGCGGCGAAGAAACCCAGATGCCTGGGCTTACAGATCGTTTTCATGAATACTCCTCCTAAGAGACAAGCCGCCGGTAAGGGACCGGCGTGGGTTTTTCAAAAGTATAGCACATTCTCCCGGGATTTACCAGTCCATTCCCCCAATTTCCCCGGCTTTCAGAAAAAACTCTTTGTGGAGTATTTCTCCTTGTTTCCCGTTCCCTTCGGGAGTATAATAAAGGTACTTTGTCTATGGAGGAAAGCTGTGTGACTGTATCCCAATTCGCGGCCCTGGCTGTGGCCGTTTTTGCTCTGGCGTTTTTTCTTCAGCACCGGAATCTGCTTCGGGGGCTGTTCCTGGCCGCGACCCTGGCGGCGGGGGCGGTTGCTCTAATAGGGAAGGCGTCCGTTCTCATTTGGATAGCCGCGCTTCTGGGAAGCCTGGCGTGCCTGTATATGGGGGCCTTTTTGTTTTTGTGGATCGCCTGCGCCTTTGTGGAATTAAATAAGCCCCAGGAGGAGGACAGCCCTTTCTACCGCCGCCTGGCCGCTGTATACATTGAGGCGCTGGTGACGTTGGTGCGGGTGCGTATCCACACCCGAGGACTGGACAAGGTGCCGTCTCAGGGGCGGTTCCTGCTGGTGTGCAACCACCTGTTTGTTGCCGATCCGGGGATCCTGCTCCATGTGCTCCCCGACGCCCAGCTGGCCTTCATCACCAAGCAGGAGAACCAGAAGCTGTTCGCCGTAGGCAAGATCATGCATAAGATCCTCTGTCAGCCTCTGGATCGGGAAAACGACCGCGCCGCCCTGAAGGTGATCCGCCGGTGCATTCAGCTGCTCCAGGAGGACAAGGTGTCCATTGCCGCCTATCCCGAGGGCTATACCAGCAAAGACGGCAAGCTCCATCCCTTCCGCAGCGGCATTTTCCGCATCGCCCAGAAAACGGGGGCGCCCATTGTGGTATGCACCATCCAGAACACCCGGCAGATCTTCAAAAACCTGGCCCGCATGAAGCACACGGATGTGGAGTTTCATGTGGTGGACGTGATCCCGCCCCAGGCCGTTTCCGGCAAGAGCACCGTGGAAATCGGCCATATGGTGTACGAGCGGATGATCTCCGACCTGGGAGAGTCATTCCGGTGGATCGAGCCGGAAAAGGGCCAAGAAAACTCTTGATTTACAGGCGGCAGCCCTGTATAATAAATTCCCTAAGGCAGAAAAATCCAATCATTTGGAGGAAATAGTATGAAGAACAGCGAAAAAACACTGGATATGATCGTGAACCTGTGCAAAAGCCGGGGCTATGTCTACGCCGGCTCCGAGATCTACGGCGGCCTTGCCAACTCCTGGGACTACGGCCCTCTGGGCGTGGAGTTCAAGAACAACGTGAAGAAGGCCTGGCTGAAGAAGTTTGTCCAGGAGTCCGATTACAACGTGGGCCTGGACGCGGCCATTTTGATGAATCCCCAGACCTGGGTCACCACCGGCCATGTAGGCTCCTTCTCCGACCCTCTGGTAGACTGCAAGGGCTGCGGCTCCCGGGAGCGGGCGGACAAGCTGATCGAGGCGGCCCCCTCCGGCAAGGGCGTGAATGTGGACGCCATGGAGTTTGAGGAAATGGACGCCTTCATCGCCGCCCATGAGGATGTGGTCTGCCCCCAGTGCGGCAAGCATCACTTCACCTCCATCCGGAAGTTCAACCTGATGTTCAAGACCCAGATCGGCGTCACCGAGGACTCCGCCTCTACGGTGTATCTGCGGCCGGAGACCGCCCAGGGCATTTTCGTGAACTTCGCCAACATCCAGCGCACCACCCGGAAGAAGCTGCCCTTCGGCGTGTGTCAGGTGGGCAAGGCCTTCCGGAACGAGATCACCCCGGGCAACTTCACCTTCCGGACCCGGGAATTTGAGCAGATGGAGTGCGAGTTCTTCTGCCAGCCCGGCACCGACCTGGAGTGGTTCGCCTACTGGAAGGACTTCTGCAAGAACTGGCTTGTCTCTCTGGGCATCAAAGAGGAATCCCTGCGGCTGCGGGATCATGAGCCGGCGGAGCTGGCCTTCTACTCCCGGGCTACCACCGACATCGAGTATCAGTTCCCCTTCGGCAGCGGCTGGGGCGAGCTGTGGGGCATTGCCGACCGTACCGACTACGACCTGGGCCGCCATCAGGAGGCCTCCGGCAAGAGCCTGGAATACTACGATCAGGAAAAGGACGAGCATTACATCCCCTACGTCATCGAGCCCAGCCTGGGCTGTGACCGGGTGGCCCTGGCCTTCCTGTGCGAAGCCTACGACGAAGAAGTGGTGGGCGTGGACAAGAACGGCAAGGAGGACGTGCGCACCGTGCTGCGGCTCCATCCTTACCTGGCCCCCTTCAAGGCGGCGGTGCTGCCCCTGAGCAAGAAGCTGTCCCCCAAGGCCCAGGAGATTTACAAGATGCTGAAGAAGGACTTCATGGTGGACTTTGACGACGCCGGTTCCATCGGCAAGCGCTACCGCCGGGAGGACGAGATCGGCACCCCCTTGTGCGTCACCGTGGACTTCCAGACCGTTGGCGACGAGAACACCCCCGCCGACAACTGCGTCACCGTCCGGGACCGGGACACCATGGAGCAGGTTCGCATCCCCATCAGCCAGCTGAAGGACTACATCGCCCAAAAGTGCGCGTTCTAATTTTTCACCGCCCAGGCCGAACCTGGGCGGTGTTTTCTTATCCGGGGTATGGACTCGCCGCAGCGAGCTGTCACGCGCAGCGTGACTGAGGGATTGTGCGGTACAATGTACGAATTCGCCCGTACTCCGGCAACGTGGGAACATTTTTCCGCGGCGCTTGCTTATAAACTTCTACGGGGAAACTTACTTTCTCGACAGTCTGAACCCCCGCCGGGACACCGGCGGGGGATTGGCTTATTCTCCGTATCCCATAGGGTTCTTGCTCTGCCAGTTCCAGGAGTCCCGGCACATGTCCGCCAGGGTCCGTTCCGCCTTCCAGCCCAGAACTTCCGCGCTCTTGGCAGGGTCGGCGTAGCAGGTGGCAATGTCCCCGGGGCGGCGGTCCACGATCTTATAGGGCAGGGCCACCTGGTTCACCTCCCGGAAGGTGTTCACCATGTCCAGCACGCTGTAGCCCACGCCGGTGCCCAGGTTGAATACCTCGCAGCCTTCATGCTTCACCGCGTACTCAACCGCCGCCACATGGCCCAGGGCCAGATCCACCACGTGCAGGTAATCCCGGACGCCGGTACCGTCGTGGGTGTCGTAGTCGTTGCCGTAGACGCTTAAGAATTCCCGGCGGCCGATGGCTACCTGGGTAATGTAGGGCATGAGATTATTGGGGATCCCCCGGGGATCTTCACCGATCATGCCGCTTTCGTGGGCGCCGATGGGGTTAAAGTAGCGCAGCAGCACAATGCTCCAGGTCTTGTCCGCGTTGGCAATGCCGGAAAGGATCTGCTCGGTCATGTACTTGGTCCAGCCGTAGGGGTTGGTGCACCCGCCGGTGCGGCTGGTCTCCTTCAGGGGCATCTCGTTGTCGGCGGTGTAGACGGTGGCGGAGGAGGAGAAGATGATGTTCTTCATGCCCGCTTCCTTCATCACCTTGGTGAGCACCAGGGTGGAGTTTAAGTTGTTGTCATAGTATTCCCAGGGCTTGGCTACGGATTCGCCCACCGCCTTCAGTCCGGCAAAGTGGATGACGCAGCCGATGGTATTTTCGGCAAAAATCCTCCGCAGCAGCGCTTCGTCCCGGACGTCGCCTTCATAGAATTTCAGGCCCTTGCCGGCGAGGGCCTGGACCCGCTCCAAAGATTTGGGATTGGAATTGCACAGATTGTCAATGACAGTTACGTCGTAGCCTTGCTTCAGAAGTTCCAGGCAGGTATGAGAGCCGATGTATCCGGCGCCGCCGGTGACGAGAATGTTCATGAAAGGTTCCTCCTATACCCATTTTTTTGTCTGTCTGGAATTTATTGTAGCATACTCCAGGCGACTTTGCAATGTCCCGGCATGGATTTATCTTGCTATTTTTCCCCGGGCAAGGTATAATAAACGGTACATCCCATGGCTTGCCCGAATTGTGAAACATGGGCCGGAGGAACCTTCATGGCAGAAAAGAAAAAGATATTGCTCCTGACCACCGGCGGCACCATTGCCTCCCTGCCCGGGGGCGAGGGACTGGAGCCCCAGCGCTCTGAGGTGATGGAGCGGGAGCTGGAACAGCTTCGTACCTATTATGACATTACCGTCCAGAATGTGATGTGCCTGGACTCTTCCAACATACGTCCCGAGGAGTGGCAGCAGATCGCCCGGCTGTTTTCTCGCAGCCTGGCGGGAGAAGTCGCCCCCATCTGATGCTGTATTTTTGATTATGCTTATCTGGTTAACTCAGCTTCCGCAAGAAACCAATTATTTTGTCAGAAAGAATGATGCAAATGCAGGAAA
>CALWXR010000061.1 GCA_944385535.1 uncultured Oscillospiraceae bacterium | reverse complement strand
CCTTTCCTGCATTTGCATCATTCTTTCTGACAAAATAATTGGTTTCTTGCGGAAGCTGAGTTAACCAGATAAGCATATTATGTTTTTTCCTTCATTTCCCCCCACGGTTTTCTTGACAACCCGGAAAAAGCCAATTATACTGATGTATGGAAAATATCTGCCACTTTGGTGGCACAAAAAATACTAAGGAGAATCGCCATGACCATTACCAACGACATCCGTTATATCGGCGTCAACGACCATCAGGTTGATCTGTTTGAGGGGCAGTATGTAGTCCCCAACGGCATGTCCTATAACTCCTACGTCATCCTGGACGAGAAAATCGCCATCATGGACACGGTGGACAAGAACTTTACCCACCAGTGGCTGGACAACATCCAATCCGTCCTTGGCAGCCGCAAGCCGGACTATTTGATCGTTCAGCACATGGAGCCGGATCACTCCGCCAACATTGCCAACTTCCTGAATCTCTATCCCAATACCACCGTGGTTTCCTCCGCCAAGGCCTTTACCATGATGGGCAACTTCTTCGGCAACGACTTCTCTGACCGCCGGATCCTGGTGGGCGAAGGAGACACCCTGTGCCTGGGCAAGCACACCCTGGCCTTCGTCGCCGCGCCTATGGTTCACTGGCCGGAAGTGATCGTCACCTATGACACCCTGGACAAGGTTCTCTTCTCCGCCGACGGCTTCGGCAAGTTCGGCGCTCTGGACGTGGAGGAGCCCTGGGACGACGAGGCCCGCCGCTACTATATCGGCATCGTGGGCAAGTACGGCCCCCAGGTTCAGGCCCTGCTGAAAAAGGCCGCCGCTTTGGACATCGCCACCATCTGCCCCCTCCACGGCCCCATCCTGAAGGAAAACCTGGGCCACTACCTGAGCCTGTACAACATCTGGTCTTCCTACCAGGTGGAGAGCGAGGGCGTGGTCGTCGCCTACACCTCCGTCTACGGCAATACCAAGGCCGCCGTGGAGCTGCTGGCCCAGAAGCTGCAAGAAAACGGCTGCCCCAAGGTAATCGTTCATGATCTGGCCCGGACCGACATGGCCCAGGCGGTTGCCGACGCGTTCCGCTACGGCAAGCTGGTTCTGGCTACCACCACCTACAATGCCGACGTATTCCCCTTCATGAAGGAGTTCATTCACCATCTGACCGAGCGGAGCTTCCAGAACCGCACTGTGGCCCTGATGGAAAACGGCTCCTGGGCCCCCCTGGCCGCCAAGGTCATGGCCAAAATGCTGGAGGGCAGCAAGAACCTGACCTTTGCCGAAAACAAGGTGAAGATCCTCTCCGCCCTGAGCGACGAATCCAAGGCCCAGGTGGACGCGCTGGCCAAGGAGCTGTGCCAGGATTATCTGGCCCAGCAGGACGCCACCGCCAACAAAAGCGACCTGACCGCCCTGTTCAACATCGGCTACGGCCTGTATGTGGTCACCTCCAACGACGGCGCCAAGGATAACGGTTTGATTGTGAACACCGTCTCCCAGGTCACCAACACCCCCAACCGGGTGGCCGTCACCGTCAATAAGGACAACTACTCCCACCACGTCATCCGCCAGACCGGGATCATGAACGTGAACTGCCTGGACATTTCCGCCCCCTTCTCCCTGTTCCAGAACTTCGGCTTTCAGAGCGGCCGAACCGCCGATAAATTTGCCGGCATCGATGAGATGCGCTCCGACAACGGCCTGCGGTTCCTGCCCCGGCACATCAACTCCTTTATGAGTCTGAAGGTGGAAAGCTACGTGGATCTGGATACCCACGGCATGTTCATCTGCACCGTCACCGAGGCCCGGGTCATGGGCAGCCAGGAGACCATGACCTACACCTACTACCAGAACAACGTCAAGCCCAAGCCCCAGACGGAAGGCAAGAAGGGCTACGTTTGCAAGGTCTGCGGCTGGATCTACGAAGGCGAGACCCTCCCTGACGACATTGTGTGCCCCCTGTGCAAGCACGGCGCGGCGGACTTTGAACCCATCGGCTAAAAACACTTCCCGGCTCGGATCTTCCGAGCCGGGATTTTTCTTATAAAAACAGTCAGCGGGCAGGTGAAAAGAGCGCACAGGCGGCATCAGGTCCGGCAAAGCGCACGCGCCACGCCAAGTTTTTGTGCATCCTTTTCCATTGAAACCATTTTGCGGCAGCCCCAGCGCCTTAGTATCAGGCAATGAGGTTCATGATCCACATGGCGATCATGGCGTTGATAATACACACCAGCAGGCACCATTTCCAGTATTTCTTGGGCAGATTGGAAATGCCCAGGCATCTGCTCATATAATTCAACTGGGCGCCCATCAGATAAATCGCGGGCATCAGGATCGTTACGTGACGCATCGTCAGCACACCGCTGGCATACAGGCTGGCCGCTACGCCGGCGCCCGAACCCATGGCCAGCCACGCGCTCAGCAGTACGGTAATGGCTTCACCCGGTAAGCCAAATATGCCCATGATGGGAGAAAAGATCGTGCCGATCACATCCATAATTCCCAGCTTGTTGATAAACTGCACGATGGTAAATGCCATAACAATGTTTGGCATCATATTCTTGATCGAGATGTCCCATCCCTTTCGCGCGCCTTCAATAAACCAATCCAGCACATTCGTTTTCTGGGTTTCCTTATTCTCCACTGATGTCACTTCCTTTGTATTTAATATTCAGGACAATCCGCACGATGTTTGCGCCAATAAACTTTCCTGCAATGATGACCAGCAGGGGGACGATGATCGGTACTGTCAACGCATCAAACAGGGCGGCTCCGGAGCCGAAATAATTGACCATGATGCCGCTGGCAGAGAACAACCAGGTGGCCAGGATAAATCGCTCTTTCTCCGTGATCATGCCGGTTTCTCTGGCTTCTTTGATGATCGAAGCGCCCGCGTCGGAACTTTGAAGGCCTGTGACGCAGACAAACGCGCCAACGCCAGGCACCCCCATAATGGGCCGCATCAAAGGCGTCAGCAGCCGCTGTGCCGCCCGCAGCGCGCCCAATTTATCCAGCACGTTGATAATACCCAGGGCAAGAATGACCGCAGGCATCAAGGTAATGGAGAACAGGAAGCCGTCCATAGCGCCGGTGCCTCCTATTCCTCGGAAAGTGGCCGTCTCCTTGCTCATGGTGCCAAAATTACCGGTCAGTGTGGAATAGTCAAAGGCAGATGCCCAGTTCTCCTTGTCGGACAGCAGCCCTGAGAAAAAGATCACGGCAAATATAAGGGCGAAATAGCCCGCTACGCCCACTTTTTGCGACATTCCCAGGTCGGACCGCTCCTGCAGTCTCGTTTGCTCTGTTTTCTGTTTATTCTTATCCATTTGATTCTGTGATGCTTTGACAATGCATCACTTCCTCCTTCCTTGATCAAATTAATAATTGGTTTTGACGCCAGTTTTCAAGAAAACGACTAAATTAATATTGCAGCTCCCAATGGTCTGTCTCTGCTCGAAAACCTTCTCCTATAGGCTCTTTACTTCAAAGGCAGGCCGATCATCTTTCTATAGTCATTCGGCGTGGCGATCTCTCTGCCCAGGAACTTACACACATCCCGGAATTCCCGGAAAAGCTGGGCGTTATTCTCGATCACGTCATCCTTATGGGGATATCTGTAAATGGTATCCTCCATACCGATCCGTACATTAAACCCAAGCAGTACCGCCAAGGTAGCCAAATAGCTGCTGGCTCTGCCTGCCGCGCACACCTGGATCACCGCGTCCGGGTCGATATCCTTGATCCGCTGCTGCAGATGCAGCAAGCCTTCCACCATCTGTACAGGGTTGTTCATCGGGCTGCAGCCGGGCATGGCAGGCAGGATCCCCCAATGGGTCGGTCCTTCGACGATGCCGGTCTTGATCAAATACCGGTTGGCGTTGTCAATATCACCGTCGGAATATACCGCGATCCGGGGTTTACAGCCATGCTCCTGGATGGCCACCGCCTTTTTTATCATGACCTGGGGACCTTTTGTCTGAAGCATATCGCCAATGTAAGTCGCCACCGTGTTGACCGTGACCGTTTCCGTCAGGCCCAGATCCAGCATGTGAAGCATCTTCTCCCAGTCTCCCGGGTAGCGCGGTACGATGCAGCATTCAAACATACGATCCGGGTACTCCTGCTTCAGCCTGCCAATGGTGGCCTGAAAGCGGTCAATGTCGATAACATTAAAGCCCTCATCATTTCGCACGTGGATATGCACGATTTGTCCACCTGCATCGCAAACCTCTTTGCCTGCCTGATAGATCTCATCTACGGTAATCGGCTGGTTTGGGTTGTCACATTTACGGAAGAAAGAACCGGTCAGCGCTGTAGACACAACGATCTTATCCGGGATCTTCCATTTTTCCTGCACGATCACATCGTCAGTTGCCACAACGGTGTGAACCAGGTCACATATTCTGGGGCTGCCGTAAAAAAATGTCTTTGCCCCGCTGCCGTATTCTTCAGTCAGCCTGTCGATTACATCCCACTTGATCTTGTCCAATCTCATTGTTTATTCTCCTTCCGTGTTCTTTAATTTTTTACTCTGGTCTTAGCCAGACTTTCTTTCTTTTTTATCCTTGATGTCATAATACCGCTGGCTTGCGGTCTTTAATGCCATAATCAGCGACTGGGTAGAAGGTGCGAAATACTGGTTTCTCACATCCTCGATCAGCTGGGGGATTCCGGTGGCCATATTGGTTCCGACCACAAGTCTTTTAAAGTAATTGGTTGCCGTCGGCGTCACAAAAGTGACGGACGCGTCCACAATGATCTCTGTCTTTTTATCGATTTCCAAAACGACGCCAACATATTTGTTGGTTTCATAGTAGCCTGTATCCTGCGGCGCTTTGGCGTATGCAGTTACAATAATGGAATTCAGCTTCATAAAATGCCCCTTTTGTGTACAATTTGTTTTGCGGGTAATCCACGCCGCAGCCTGCCCGTCACAAACATTCCCGCTCCAGAATGGTAGCTATGCCCATTCCTCCTGCAATACACAGCGTTACCAGACCAAACCTTGCCTCCTTTCTGTGCATTTCATGGATCAGCTTCGTCAACAGAATCGCGCCTGTGCCTCCAATAGGATGGCCCATGGCAATGGCGCCGCCATTGGGATTGACACGCGGATCCCGATAGTCCAGCTTGAATTCCCGAAAGAACGCAAGGGCCTGGGCCGCAAACGCTTCATTCAGTTCGATCACATCCATTTGCTCCAGTTCCAGTCCAGCCTTCTCCAATGCCTGCCTTGTGGCCGGGATCGGCCCAAGCCCCATCAGCTGGGGCTCCACCCCTGCACTGGCAAAAGATACCACACGGTACGCCTCCCGAAATCCCATTTCTCTGGCAGTCTGTTTCGCCATGACCATCAGCGCGGCTGCCCCGTCATTGCGTCCGCTGGAATTGCCCGCCGTTACGCTGCCTCCGGCTTTAAACGCGGGTTGCAGTTTTCCCAGGGCCTCCATGCTGGTCTGGCGCAAGTGCTCATCCTGGTCAAACAGGATGGTTTGTTTTTTTCGTTTCACTTCGTAAGGCACGATCTCCTCCCGGAAAACCCCTTCTTTTACCGCTTGCGCCGCCCGCTCCTGGGACTGAAGGGCAAACAGATCCTGTTCTTGTCTGGTAATGCCATACTGCTGCGCGATATTTTCCGCAGTCATGCCCATACGCAGGTCGCCGTATTTTTCTATGGGCTGGGAGCCAGGCTGGCTTTCCGTATTCGGATCCTTCAGCACCAGATTTCCCGCTTTGATGCCGCCTCTGATGCCGTTGACATAATAGGGCGCTGTGCTCATAGACTCCACGCCACCGGCGATAATGATCCGGGCGTTGTTTGTCTGGATTTGCATAGCGGCACTGTTCAGCGCTTGCACGCCGGAACCACATTGCCGGTGAACCGTATAGCCGGGGACCGTCTCCGGAATCCCGGCCCGCAAAGCCGCCACTCTTGCCACATTGGAGCAGTCCGCCGTTTGCTTTGCCTGCCCAAAGATTACCTCGTCAACGTCCTGTCCTTCCACATTCGTCCGCCGAAGCAATTCTCCGATAACTGCGGCTGCCAGACAGTCCGGGGTCTGGGATTCCAACGAACCCATCAGCTTGCCAATGGCGGTTCGCACTCCGGCTACGATCACCGCGTCCTCCATTTGCTTGACCTTTGCCTGACTCATGTCGTCCCTCCAATATCATTGATAAATGCGGCCTCTGTCTTTTTCTCCACTTCCTCTAAGGTAGCGCCCGGCATCAGTTCGATCAGATGCATTTCCCCTTTTTGGAAGGTGAACACCGCAAGATCCGTGATTACCATATCCACGGCTCTTGTGGAAGTGATGGGATAGGTGCATTTTTTCTTCAGCTTTGGACTGCCGTCCTTGGCTGTATGCGTCACCGTGCAGATCACTTTTTTTGCTCCTTCGATCAGATCCATTGCGCCGCCGACGCCGATAATGTTCTTTCCCGGCACAGCCCAGTTGGCAATTTGTCCATGCTCATCCACCTGAAGAACCCCCAGGACGGCGACATCTACGTGTCCGCCCCGGATCATAGCAAAGGACTCCGCGCTGTCAAAATAGGAGACGCCGATTCGCTCCGTAACAAAGGCTTTTCCTGAGTTAATGATGCTGGGATCCACTTGTTCAGGGTCATAGGGGCCCACGCCCAGCATCCCGTTTTCCGTATGGAGGAACACTTCCTCGTCCTCCAGGTAATCCGGGATCAATGTCGGGATCCCAATCCCAAGATTTACCACCAACGGCCCTTTTAACTCTTTTGCCGCCCGCATGGCGATCCTTGCTTTCACGTCAGTCATTGTGTCGCCTCACTCCTTCCGCTGTTAAGATCCATTCCGCTTTCACCACCGCATTCACATATAAATGGGATGTTACAATCTCGTCCGGCTCCAGTTGGCCCGGCTCTACGATCTCATCTACTTCCGCTACCACATAGTCCGCGGCCTGGGCCATCAGAGGATTAAAGTTCCTTGCCGTTTTATAGTACACCAGATTTCCCAGGGTATCTGCCTTGTGGGCGCGGATCAGCGCCACATTGCCCTTCAGATGCCGCTCCATAACACACCATCGTCCGTCAAAATTCTTTGTCTCTTTCCCCACGCCCAGGTCTGTGCCATAGGCCGTGGGCGTGTAAAATGCCGGGATCCCCGCACCGCCTGCCCGCAGGCGCTCTGCCAGCGTTCCCTGAGGCACCAGTTCCAGTTCCAGCTTTCCCGCCCCGTAGGCTTCTCCCACATCTCTGTTGCTGGTGAAGTAGGATCCGATGGCCTTTTTGATTTTTCCCTGCAGCAGAATTTTTCCCAGGCCCTTCCCGCTTTCACCGATGTTGTTGCTGACGATCGTCAGATCCTTCACATCCATTTGGGTAAGCTCCTCGATCAAGGTCAAAGGACTGCCTACCAGGCCAAACCCTCCCACTAAGATCGTGTCCCCTGATTTTACACAGGCCACTGCTTCCCGGGCTGTCATTTTTACTTTGTTCATCCTTTTCTCCTTTTCCATGGTAGTCTTTTCTTATCATCTACGCCGCTCCGGTTTTCCAGATACAGATTTTGGGGCCAAGGGATGTTTCATGGAGCATTCTCTGTCCTCTATACTGCTTTCCGTCAAAAAACGAAAAAAGGCATAGAAATAAGAACCAGCAGAAAACCAGCACTCTTATTTCTATACCTTTTTGTTTTTAACTTCTTTTTCCTTGTCGTTCAATCAGTTAAAAACTGGAATAGAACTATACTACTTATCTAATTAAATATTAACATAACAGGCAAAATTTGTCAATTTGTTTTTATATTGCAGAATCAACAAATATTGGCTCCAGTTTTTGTAATTCGCGTTTTCCTTCGATTCATGGAACAACCGGGAGTCCGAAGATTGCGGATTTTGATCGACAGATCAGAATGAGACGGCGTTTCCGACGCCTCTGCTCCAAACCTTATCAAACCGGCAGCGGGCCCAAGGCAATCACTGCACGCAGGTGAAAAGAGCGCGCGGAAAGCCCTTCACCGCGGGAGCAATCGAAAATGTATATCTGCATATGGATTGTTCCATAAAATCGGCTCCTTCTTGAGTAAAGCTTTTAAAAGAGAATCCGTATAACAACACAGGATTTTGCCTCTATGCTCAACTTATATGTTCATAACAATAGGGTCAGGCTCTTCACCTGACCCCAACATTTATTATAGAACCTTTGTTTTATCGGGAGATAAACATCTGCGTCCAGTAGTTTCCTTCCGCCACATAGCCTACGCCCATGTGGGTATAGCTTTCATTCAGGATATTTGCCCGGTGGCCGGAGGAATTCATCCAGCCGTTGACCACCGCCTGAGGGGTCGTGTAGCCTCTGGCTATGTTTTCCCCGGCGCTTTTATAGGAGATGCCAAAGTCTTTGATCATCTGGAAGGGGCTTCCGTACACCGGGCTGGTGTGGGAAAAGTACCGGTTGTCCTTCATGTCCTGGGATTTGTACCGGGCTACCCGGCCAAGCTGCCAGTCATAGGTCAGCGGCTCCAGAGCGTTTTCCTGCCGGATTTGGTTCACCAGGCGGATCACCTCCTGCTCATAGGCGGCGGCCTGGTCGTTTCCTTCCGGAATCCGGATCGTCTGCCCGGGATAGATCAAATTGAAGTTTTCGATCTGAGGATTGGCGGCCTTGATCTCGTCCAAGCCTATCTCATACTTCACCGCGATCTTCCATAGCGTATCACCGGATGCCACGGTATGGGTGGCGGCCGAGGCAGTGAGGATCAGCGCCGGGAGGGTACAGGCCAGCATAGCCAGCCGGATCAGTGTCTTTTTCATAGGTTTCGTTGTCTCCTGTCATCAGAATTTCCACAGCCGTTTCTCTTTGTAAAAAAACGGCTCCGCCAAAAGCGGAGCCGCGGAAAAATGCTTACTTAGCAGCCGAAACCGCAGAGCTTGCTGAGAATCTGCCAGATGGAGCTACAATCAGAGTCGCAAGCGTTGTTGCAAGAGAAGGAGTACATCTTGCCGACCTCCTTTTCAGTATTTGTCTCTCGAGGACAGGCCTCATTGTAACCGATTTGTAATCATTTTTCAAGCTGTAAATCCTGGCAGCGCTGGAAAGGGAAGATTTGGACGCCCTGCCAGCGTGCGGAAGGCCGCGCCAAAGGCTCTTTTGCACACTGAGGGCCGCTCCCAGCAGAGCGGCCCTGTTATTTTAGTATTCACCCAGCCAGCGTTTTGAAGTGGTCTCCACCGCTTTTCCCGCTTCCAGGCTCTTTTTAACGTCCAGGATCCGCTGGTTCCGGCTGCCCCGGAAGGAGATCTCCAGACTTTTCTGGGCCAGCACAAAGGGGCCGTCAATGAGAATGTCGATCTGCTCCAGCAGCTCCCGCTGCTCCTTCGTGCCCTGAAGCAGCTGCTCAAAGGTGTAGCCTGAGTAGGAGGCCACCTCATAGCCCGCCGCCTTCAGAAGCTTGGCCAGACGGGCAAACCCCGCCGCCTGGGCGAAGGGCTCGCCGCCGGAGAAGGTCACCCCCCGGCACAGAGGGTTCTCGCGGACGATCTCCAGAAGCCGCTCCTCCTCCATGGGGGTGCCCACGCCGAAGGCCCAGGTTTCCGGATTGTGGCAGCCGGGGCAGTGATGGGGACAGCCCTGACTGAAGATGGTGGTGCGGATCCCCGGCCCATCCACAATGGAGTCGGAAAGGATGCCGCTTAACTCAAGCATGGCCGTTCATGGTGTGCTTGACCCGATCCCGCTCTTCGGCACGCTTGGCGTCGTTCCACTTGTCCATAGTTCCCACCAGATAGCCGGTGATCCGGCGGATCCGCTCAAATCCAACGCCCTGGCCCAGCTTTTCATTTGCAGATTTTACAGTCATAATCAATACCTCCTAAATATGTTCCCTGTTTCATTGAATCCCCTGGAAGGCAGGCATCTGGGGATACAGCTTTCTTAATTCATCCACCCGCTCTGCCGGGATCTGCTCTCCCTCGCGGCGGCCGCACCGGGGGCACGCGTCTCCAATGACGCCTACATAGCCGCAGACAGGATCCCGATCCACAGGATGGTTGATGGAGCCGTAGCCAATGCCGAAGTCGTGCATGCACCGAACGACGGACTCAAAGGCCTCCACATTCCGGGCGGTGTCTCCGTCCAGCTCCACATAGCTGATGTGACCGGCGTTGCACAGGGCATGGTAGGGAGCCTCCAGCCGGATCTTATCATATACGGAAATGGGATACCAAACGGGAATATGGAAGGAGTTGGTGTAGTATTCACGGTCAGTGATGCCGGGGATCTTGCCATAGCGCTTCTGATCCATGCGGATGAAGCGGCCGGCCAGGCCCTCCGCCGGGGTAGCCAGCAGGGTGAAGTTCATCTTCATCTCCTGAGATTTCTTGTCGCAGAAGTCGCGCATGAAGCCCACGATCTCCAGGCCCTTCTGTTCCATTGTTTCGCTCTGCCCGTGGTGCTGGCCGTACAGACTGGTCAAGGTCTCCGCCAGGCCGATGAAGCCGATGGACAGCGTGCCGTGCTTCAGCACCTCTCTTAAGTCATCCTGCAAGGTCAGATTCTCCGAGTCCAGCCAGATCCCCTGGCCCATCAGGAAGGGGAAGTTATACACATGCTTTCCGGCCTGGATCTCAAACCGATCCAGCAGCTGCTGGGCAACCAGCTCCAGCGCGGCCTGGAGCTTTTCATAAAAGACCTTCTCATCCCCATGGCTTTCAATGGCCAGCCGGGGCAGATTGATGGAAGTGAAGCTCAGGTTGCCCCGGGAGTAGGCGATCTGACGGCTGGGGTCGTGCACGTTGCCCATGACCCGGGTGCGGCAGCCCATGGTAGCCACCTCCGTCTCCGGGCGGCCGGGAACGTAGTACTGCAAATTGAAGGGAGAATCCAGGAAGGTGTAGTTGGGGAACAGCCGCTTGGCGCTGACCCGGCAGCTGAGCCGGAACAGGTCGTAGTTGGGATCCTCCTCGTTGTAGTTGACCCCTTCCTTCACCTTAAAAATGTGAATGGGGAAGATGCAGGTTTCCCCGTGGCCCAGACCCTCGTCCAGGGCCAGCAGGATGTTCCGAATCACCATCCGCCCTTCGGGGCTGGTGTCTGTACCGTAGTTGATGGATGAGAAGGGGGTCTGGGCTCCTGCCCGGGAGTGCATGGTGTTCAGATTGTGGACAAAGCCTTCCATGGCCTGCTTGGTGTCCCGGTCCGTCTTTTTGCAGGAGCGGACGCTAGCCCGGGTAATCAGCTTTCGTGCCATGTCCTGGCTCAGGTTATACTGCCTGCACAGCCCCTGGGCCACTTGGGAAAGGTAGGCTTCGCTGCTTTCCAGCTTGGCAGTCTCCCCGGTGGCTTCCTCCGCGGCGGCGATGATGGCGTGGATGGCGGAATCCTCATCGCTTAAGTCCAGGTAATCCTCCACCGCGTCCCGTAGGCGGCGGCCAAAGGCCTTGCGGTAGGTTTTCGCCACGCCTTCCGCCATGCCGTAGTCAAAGTTGGGTATGGACTGGCCGCCGTGCTGGTCGTTCTGGTTGGACTGGATGGCAATGGCCGCCAGGGCGGCATAGCTCTGGATGGAGTTGGGCTCCCTCAAGTAGCCGTGACCGGTGGAGAAGCCCCCGTGGAACAGCTTCAGAATATCGATCTGACAGCAGGTGGTGGTCAGGCTGTAAAAATCAAAGTCGTGGATATGGATATCTCCCTCCCGGTAGGCCTTGGCGTGCTCCGGGCGGAGCAGATACATTTCGTTATAGGCCTTGGCCCCGGCGGAACCGATTTGCAGCATAGAGCCCATGGCGGTGTTGCCGTCGATGTTGGCGTTGTCCCGCTTCATGTCGCTGTGCCGGGCGTCGATGTTGGTAATCTCATCGATGGTCTTCATCAGGCTGGTGTTGGCCTCTCTGGCCCGGGTACGATTGGCCCGGTAGAGGATGTAAGCCTTGGCGGCGGCATTGAAGCCGTGGTTCATCAGCTGAGCCTCTACCATATCCTGAATGGCCTCAATATTGGGCGACTGGGAGGCGAACCGGCTTTCCAGTTCCCGCTGAACGTCATTTGCCACCCGGGCGGCGTCAGCGGCGTCTCCATCGTGGGAAGCTTCCATGGAACGCAGAATGGCGGCGGCGATTTTGTTCTGTTCGTACAGAACCACCCGCCCGTCTCGCTTAATAATGCTGTGGATCATAGCGGCAGTCTCGACTTTCTTAGTATTTTGAGGGAATGGCAGCCGGGATCCGGCTTCAAACACAATATGTTGTGTCATTTCTTTCTTGCCTCCGCAATATATTGCCATAGATACAGCTGTTTGTCAAGGAAAAATTTCCTTCGCCCCTCCCTCCCGCGTGGAGCGGCGAAGCCGATTTGACAGCTTTTTTACTGGCTGAATGGAGTATATCACAGGTTGTGTCCAATAAAGCGGTACTTTTTCCCCCGGGAAAATCAGGCAAAAAATTCCCGGGCGGCACACCGGTGCTGCCCGGGAGATTCGCTTCCCAACGCCTCAAGGAACAGATGCGCCCGATTCCAGATTTGTTCTCTATCCGCAAACAGACACCGGGCGAACATAGTCACAAGGGAAGCATACGAAAGATCCTATCGTCTTTCGGAACCCACTGCATTGTCTCTTCCGCCTCCATCGGGATTGGACAGATGGAAAAATCAAGGACCTCGGCAACCTGCTCCAAAGCCCGCGGGCTCATACGCTTACTGGAATTTGGATCATAGTAGGATCTCATATAAATGGTGATAAACGCCGTATCCTGCTCACATACAATAAACACCATCTGATTGTCCGGCGTCAGGGTGCGCAGAAAGGCGTCCAGAATTCTGCCCAGCTCCATGGCCTCCACTTCCCGATCCCGTACCGGGTCCGGGATACAGTTTTCCATTTCCTGGGTCAGGGCCACCACCTCCGCCTTCCGTTTCTGGGCGTTCTTCCAGTCCAGCCGTTTCAGAGCAAAGTTCCGGCAGATCCTGGCGATATAGGCGAAGAAATGCAGGGGCCGCTGTGGCGGAATCGTATTCCACGCCTTCATATAGGTGTCGCTGACGCTTTCTTCCGCATCCTGCCCGTTTTGCAGGATATTGTCCGCCAGATGATAAAGGCGCCAGCCATAGGTATCATTGGTATGCTTGATGGCGTCCTCGTTTCTGGCGAAGAACAGGTCTATAATTTTGCTGTCTTCCATGTTAGACTCACCTCACAAGTGTTTTTTGCTCCTCACTCTTATAGACCGATTTTGAACGAAAAACCTCACACCCGGCGCAAAAAATATTTTTCTCCTCATAAAAATCAGGGCGTACCCGGAAACTGGCAATCCCCGCAGAAAGCGATTTGCCCCTGCACCGGTTCTATTGTCAGTTTCCAGATACGCCCTGAAACATGATGAATCCACCCTAGACAGCAGGCTTTCGGTAGATCTCCAACACCCCCGGCACCTGGTTTTCCAGCACATAGCCGTTTTCCAGAAGCAGGGCCGTCAGGTTTTCTCTTCCCTGTTCCCCGTCCACCGCATAGGTTTTCAGACTCCCCGACTCGCTGACCTTAATCACAACGTACTCACAGCCCAGCACCTGCTCTGGGCTGCAATAGCGGATGTCATAAAGCTGAGAGCGGCCGGAAAGATAGGTGGTGTGAAAGGTGGTGGACGCCACGGACGCATCCTCCGGGATGGTTTCCAGCAGCGCCCTCTGATCGGCATAGTATTGGGCATAGGTTTCGCAGTACTCCGGGTAGCTTTCCGCCGTGGGCAGGATCTGCTCATAGAAGCAGCCAAAGCTAATGAACAAGGCCAGACCCATGGCCGCCGGCTGCATCCATTGTTCTTTCATATCCGCCAAATTTACCGCCGCCAGGTAGAACAGGCAGGCGGCAGAGCCGAAGCTGTACTGAAAGAAAATATCGTGCTGGTAGCGGTAGTCGCTCATCAGATTCACCAGCACATAGGGAATCAGCAGAACAATGCGCTCATACCGCCGGGTCATAAGCGGCATCCCCACCAGAGGAAGGAGGGTCAGGCCGATGTATTTCAGCTTTTCCGGATCCACGCACTCATACGCCGCTTTCATGGGGCAAAGGAGCACAGCTTTAACCAGGGTGCGCAGAGAATCAGATCCATCGTACATGAAATTCTCGTAGCGGTAGTTCATAACCCCCTCTCCTTCGGCAGAGAGGAAGGCGGTAACCGCCAGAAAATAGGCAACGGCCCCGGCGGTCAAAGCGCCGCCGGTGACAACACCCCATTTGTCCCCGTGCAGCCGGGACCGCAGCAGCAAGTACAGGCCGATGACCGCCACATACACCGGCGCGTCCTCCTTGACCATCAGGATCAGCACTCCGGAAACAGCCGTCAAGGGAACATGCTTTCGATCAATGGCGTAGAGAAGCCACAGGATCAGGGGCGTCAGAAAGCAGTTTTCGTGGAGATCGTTGGCCGCGCCGCCTGAGTAGGCAGGATAGATCAGCAGCAAGGCGCACAGCCCGGTCCGCAGTCCGGGATGCAGCCCATGGCATTTCCCCAGCTTCCAAAGGGGGATGACGGCGCTGGCCATAACCGCCGCCTGGAGCACCTGCAAGGTCTCCGGCCTGGGGAACAGGCAGTAAAACGGCAGCATGAGATAGTAGATCGGGGATACGTGGACGGAAAAATGGGACAGCGGCCCATTCCGCTCCAGCGTGGTCACCGGCAGGCCGGTGGTTTTCATGGAGTAAAACATCTGGCTGAAGATGCCGAAGTCAAAGGTGGAGGTGCAAAAGCTGTGGATCCGGGCAACGGTCCACCGGCTGACAAAGAGGAAAAACGCCCCCGCCAGCACCCCCGCCAATATGGGATACAGGACGGAACCTTTGTACGGTTTCCGATCCGTTTGGGACTCCCTTTCCCAACCATACCTGGCATATACGATCAAAATCCCCAATACCAGCAGACACAGGGCAAAGAAGGGCCAGGAGAAGGAATTGATTACAGCGCAGGCGGCATACAAAGCAAATACGTCCGCCAGCAGCCACCGGTACATCCCGCCGCCGGAAAACCGCCTGGAAATCAGACCCAGCAGAAGAAACAGCGCCAGCGTCACCGCCAGAACCCGCCCGCCGGACATTTGGGCAAGGCCGGATAGCTGATCCAAAGCTCTGCTCTCCTTTGGGAGAAGAAGATATTCCCCTGTCACAGCCATCATCCAAGCTGTGATGAGCTGGTATAGCGGCTTGCCCGCCCATGTGGAAGAATGATTCATAGATAGGGTCTACTGAAAAAATACAATTCTTACCCCTGGCAGCCACAAGATCCGCCAAAAAGGACGTTCCGCCAAAAAG
>CALWXR010000060.1 GCA_944385535.1 uncultured Oscillospiraceae bacterium | reverse complement strand
AGCTCGGAGAAACCAACGAACATTCCTCTTTCACCTGCACTGGCAGAGTCTTTGCTGAACCAAGCCGATAAGCATATTTTCCAATAAAACTGTAAGGACGCATATATTGCAAAGCAGCTCCCCTCTTTGCTTCACATGCACGGCAAGCCTGTAAAAAAGCGGATAAGCATACACAAGCCGGCCCTGACCGCCGCTTCACATGCCATTCTCCCCGCCGCAGGCAAACAAATTCCCCACCCCGGTATCCCGGGATGGGGAATTCGCGAAGGAGAGACGCCATTCGCGCCTCCTTTCCATGTGGGTTTAGAGAGGAAGTAATGAGCATCTATATCCAAAGCAAGCTGTTCCGGAACGCTTTTGCTTTTCTAAGCTTAGGATACCTGTAAACTATTTCCGGAATTTCAACAAGCCGGGAACAAATTCTTGCCTAATCGTAAAGATTTTATTTCCTGTTCTCCACT
This sequence comes from uncultured Oscillospiraceae bacterium, assembly GCA_944385535.1. Taxonomy (GTDB): domain Bacteria; phylum Bacillota; class Clostridia; order Oscillospirales; family Oscillospiraceae; genus Faecousia. The sequence goes on along the minus strand of CALWXR010000060.1, from coordinate 15,737 downwards.
TCATCGTCCCACACGCACGGTTTGGTATGCCCGCCCATATCCCGCCTAAACCGAAACCGAAGGTTTTTCAGCTGAGGATCAGGAGATCGGCCCGCCGCGTCCAGGCCATTGTCATATATTGCTTTCCAGCCAGGCCTTCATCTCCAGCCTGCCCTCTTCGGTCATGGGGAAGGTCTTTTCGGCTTCCATGGTGCTTTTTTCATAACAGAATTCCCCGTGCCAATAGGCGCAGTGGATGCTGCTCTGGGCAAAATCCACCTCTTTAGCCGTAGCCATGACCACGTGGGGCTCTGCCCGGAACCGGAACAGTCCCATAGAGCCGGTAAACACATTGTTCATGGCAAAGGCATGCAGGGTAGGCAAATACAGCTCCGCCATAGCTTCTTACTCCCGGGTCAGCGCTTCCATCTCATCCAGCAGCTGGCCAAACAGCTTCAAAGCCTGATCCACCGGCTCGGGAGAGGTCATGTCCACCCCTGCCCCTTTCAGAAGTTCGATGGGGCTCTTGGAGCAGCCGCCGGACAAAAAGCCCAAGTAATCCTTCACCGCGCGCTCCCCTTCCCTCAGGATCCGGCGGGACAGGGCAATGGCAGCGGAGTAGCCGGTGGCATACTGGAACACATAGTAATTGTAATAGAAATGGGGGATCCTGGCCCATTCCATGGCGATCCGGTCATCCACCACCATATCCGGGCCGTAGTACAGCTCATTCAAGCGCTTATACTCGGCGCAGAGCACGTCGGCGGTCAGGGTCTCTCCCCTGGCAGCCATCCGGCCGATATTCAGTTCAAACTCAGCGAACATGGTCTGGCGGTACAAGGTGCCCTTAAACTGATCCAGGAAATGGTTAATCAGGTATGCCCGTTCCTTTTGATCGGTGGTTTTGCTCAGCAGATGTTCCATGAGCAAAGCTTCGTTGCAAGTGGACGCCACCTCCGCCACAAAGATCACGTAATCCGCGTCCACCGGGTTCTGGCACTTGTTGGACAGGTAAGAATGGAGCGCGTGTCCCATTTCATGGGCTAGGGTAAACTGGCTGTCCAGGGTGCCGGTATAGTTCAGCAGCACATAAGGGTGTACCGCCGCGCCGGCGGAATAAGCGCCGCTGCGCTTGCCCTGGTTCTGATACACGTCGATCCACCGGTTTTCAAAGCCCTCTTTCAAAATGGCCCGGTATTCCTCCCCCAGTGGAGCCAAGGCCTCATAGACGGTCTGCTTAGCCTCCTCAAAGGGAATGTGCTTGTCCACATCCTTCATCAGAGGGGTGTACACATCGTAAAAATGCAGCTGCTCCACACCCAGCAGCTTTTTCCGCAGACGCACATACCGGTGCATCTTGTCCAGATTCCGGTGTACCGCCTCAATCAGATTCAGGTAGACAGAGGTGGGCACATTGGTACGATCCAGGGAGGCTTCAAAAGCGCTTTCATAGTGCCGGGCGTCGGCAAAGAACTTCAGCTGCTTGTTCTGGGCGTTCAGGGTGGCGGCGGCGGTGTTTTTGAATCCGGCAAAGCTGTCGTAGAGATTTTCATAGGCGCTCTTTCTCAATACCCGATCCGCGCTCTCTTCCAGCTGGACAAAGGTGCCCTGGGTCAGAGGATGCTTGCCGCCCTGGGCGTCCACCGCATCCGGGAAAGTCATATCCGCGTCCGCAAAGGAACCGTAGATGGTGTCCGGCGCCTGGGCCATTTCTCCCGCAGCCGCCAGCAGCTTCTCTTCCGCCGCTGACAGGGTGTGTGCCTTTCTCCTGCGAAGATCCGTCAAATACCGGCGGTACCGCTCCAGCTTGGGGAAATCCTTATAAAACCTCTCCAAAGTCTCATCAGACAGGGCCATGATCTCAGGCGTCTCAAAGCTGCACGCCGCGCCGATGGCCACGGCGACCCCAATGAATTTACCGGTCATGGCCTGATAAACCGGGTCGCGGGTATCCTCGTCCCCTTTTCGCATGGAGTAATTGCCCAGCCGGCCCATCTTCACCTCGGTCTGCTCAGACTTCTCCAGATAGCTGTACAGCGTTTGGGCGCTTTCTCCCAGCTTTCCCGCAAAGCCTTCCAATTCGGCCTGATCCTGGGTCAGCGAAGAAAGCGCTTCCTCCCAGGCTTCGTCAGAGGGATACAGGTCTTCAATGGCCCACTTACTCTCAGCAGGAATCTCTTCCCGAAGAGGGATCGTCTTGGTTTCTTTCATAAATTGCATAACCTCCCATTTGGAGACGGATCCTATGGGATCCCGGATCGCAAGAATACGCTTCCTTCCATCCGTACTCCGTTTTTCTTATTATACCACATAGAGGAAAAAAAGCAACGCCGCTTGCATTGTCCTTTGTTTTATGGTATATTCTGTTGCGGTGATCAAAATGAAAACACAAATTCGGGGCATTCTCGCCCTGCTGTCCGGCACCGTCATCTGGGGCTTCGCCTTTGTTGCTCAGAGCGTAGGCATGGATCTCATCGGGCCATTTACCTTTCAGGCCATCCGCTGCTTCCTGGCGGTGCTGTTTCTTCTTCCCTTTTCCTTTCTTCTGGATCTGGGCAAATGCACCTTCCGGGACTCACTGAACAAATGGAAAAGCCCCGGGCTTTGGAAAGCGGGCATGATCTGCGGCTGCGCCCTGTTCGTCGCTTCCAGTTTGCAGCAAATCGGACTGATTTATACCGACGCGGGAAAGGCCGGCTTCCTCACCGCCATGTATATTGTACTGGTGCCGGTTCTCGGACTGTTTCTTGGCAAGAAAATTCGAAAAATCGTCCTTGTCAGTGTGATGCTTGCGGTGGTAGGGCTGTATCTGCTCAGCTGCGCGGGGGTTTCCGGGATCAATCTGGGAGACCTTTGCCTCATGGGATGCGCGCTGGCCTTTGCGGTGCAGATCACCTGCATTGACCGCTTTGCCCCCGGGGTGGATGGATTCCGCATGAACTGCATTCAGAGCTTGACGGTTGCGGTTTTGTCCGTTCCCTTTGTGCTGTTCACCGAAAGGGTGGATGTTCAGAATATTCTCTCCTGTACTCTTCCTCTGCTTTTCGCCGGTGTAATGAGTATGGGCGTGGCCTACAGCCTGCAAATTGTGGGGCAAAAGTACTTGGAGCCCACCATCGCCTCCCTGATCATGAGCCTGGAATCTGTGTTCGCGGTTTTGGGCGGCTGGTGGCTGCTGGGCGAACGGATGAACGCCAATGAAATGGTGGGCTGCGCGCTGGTATTTGCCGCCGTGCTCCTGTCTCAGCTGCCTGAAAAAAGCAGAATGCTCCTTCTAAACAAGAAGCATCCGCCGCTGATATTCCGCAAGCATTAATTTATAAAGCAAGCACACCATCCCGGCGATCGGATGGTGTGCTTGTTTATATTTCCTGTCGTCCCTCCAGAGCCCGGGACAATGTGACTTCATCGGCATATTCCAGCTGACTGCCCATGGGAACGCCGTAGGCAAGCCTTGTCACCTTGACCTCCATAGGCCGCAGCAGCCGGGAAATGTACATGGCCGTGGCTTCCCCCTCGGTGTCCGGGTTGGTAGCCATAATGACTTCCTCCACCGTTCCCTCGGCTACCCGGTGAAGAAGCTCCTTAATCTTAATATCGTCCTGAGTCACATGATTCAGCGGAGAGATTACGCCGTGAAGCACGTGGTAAACTCCCCGGAATTCCCGGCTCCGCTCCATGGCGATCACATCCTTCGGATCCGCCACTACGCAGATGATCCCCTTGTCCCGGGTATCATCCTCACAAATGGGGCAAACCTCCCGATCTGTTAAGTTCTGACAGACCGGACAGGTGTGAACCTGTTTTTTCGCTTCCAGAATGGCTTCGGCAAAGCCTTCCGCCTCTTCCTGGGGCAGACTCAGCATATAAAAGGCCAGCCGCTGGGCGGTCTTTCCGCCAATGCCGGGGAGCCGCGCGAACTGGTCGGCTAAGTTTTGCAGCGCGGCGGGAAAAAACTGCATCCTCTTTCCTCCAAGCGTCTTAGAACAGTCCGCCCAGATTCAGGCCGCCGGTGAGCTTGGACATATTATTGGCAGCTTCGGTATCCGCGGCGCGCATCGCCTCGTTGACAGCGGCAATGACCATATCCTGGAGCATTTCCACATCCTCCGGATCCACCGCTTCCGGATTGATCTCCAGAGAAATCAGTTCATGCTTGCCGTTGACCGTAGCGCTGACCACACCGCCGCCGGCCTTGGCCGTAAAGGTTTTGGCTTCCTGCTCTTCCTGCATCCGCAGCATCTCCTGCTGCATCTTCTGGGCCTGCTTAATCATCGCGGCCTGATTCATTCCTCCGGGCATCCCCCGAAATCCACCTTTTGCCATAATCATAATCTCCTATCTGATTGGTTTATTCCTAAGCGACTGTCTTTGGCGTACTGCTTCCGCCAAAGAATCCTTACTTCTTAATGGTCACAATATCCGCGTGTTCCCTGCCAAAGCGAAGCAGCTGCTCCATTCTGGGGTTGCCCTGGGGCTTGGCGCTTACGTCCACCGCCACGGCCCGGATGGGGCGGCCCAGCATGGCCCCGGCCTTCCGGGAGACCATCTCCAGAATCTCCGGCTTGTCCATCACTTCCGCGGTAAAGGCATTGCTGCAGCGCAGTTCCAGCCTGTCTCCTGTCAGTACGCCCTGCATCGGGGCATTGGGTGTGGTGACAAAGAAGCCCGACGCAGGGGGGTTTAATTCTTTGCGCACCGACGACGCAAGCTCCGTCCAGAACCCGGCGGGAGCGTCGTTCACCGGCGTCTGGTGGGAAGGCTGGTTCAGATCCGGAGGCGCGTCATCATCGGTATAGGCAGGCGGCGCCTCTTCCTCTTCGGGAGCCGGGCGGTCCTCCTTTTGAGGCGCCTGTTTCTGAAGAATCACACCGCTTTTGATCTGCTCTTCCAGCCGGGTCAGGCGCGCGTTGATGGATTTGGCGTCCAGACTCAATTCCGGCTGGCACATTTCCAAAATGCACAGCTCACCGTCTACCCGGCGGCTGGAGCTTCTGGTAAAGCCGGAAAGGGTTGCTTGGATCCGCTCCATCATCCGCACCAATTCCCCGCCGGACAGCTTCTTCGCCAGAGCCCCGGTCTGCTGATCATCCGCCACGCCGGACAGCATGGGAATCCCGTTGTCTCCCGCGGTTTTCAGAATCAGCACATCTCTTGTCAAGCACGCCAGTTCATCCAGAAGGGCGGACAGATCCTTTCCCTGGGCATAAAGCTGGTTAAACAGCTCCAAAGCGCTTTTGGCGTCGTGATCGGCAATATATCCCATCAGCTCCCCGCACTTGCGCTCCCCCGCGATCCCTAAGCACTCGTATACCCGCTGGGCCGTCAGTTCTCCGGTGGTAGCCGAGGCGCACTGATCCAGCAGGCTCAGTCCGTCCCGCATGGCGCCATCCGCCAGCCGGGCCAGAACCCGGGCAGCGCCGTCATCCAGGTCAATATTCTCCTGATAAGCAACGAACTGAAGCCGGGCGGCAATATCCTCCTGAGAGATCCGGCGGAAGGAAAAACGCTGGCACCTGGACACAATCGTGGCCGGCACCTTGTGCAGTTCCGTAGTGGCCAGGATAAACAGCAAATGCTCCGGCGGCTCTTCAATAATTTTCAAAAGGGCGTTAAAGGCGGAAATGGAGAGCATATGCACCTCATCGATGATATACACCCGCATTTTCACCTGGGAGGGAGTATAGATGGCGTCGTCCCGCAAATCCCGGACATTATCCACACCGTTGTTGGAAGCGGCGTCAATTTCCAGCACGTCCATGCAGGATCCGGAAGAAATGGCTTTGCAGGCTTCGCAGCAGTTGCAGGGGTTTCCGTTATCGGGATGCAGGCAGTTGACCGCCTTGGCCAATATCTTGGCGCAGGTGGTCTTGCCCGTGCCCCGGGAACCGGTAAACAGATAGGCGTGGCTCATTTTCCCGGTGCTCAGCTGGGTTTTCAACGTCTGGGTCACCGCCATCTGTCCCAAAACATCATCAAAGGTCTGAGGACGGTATTTGCGGTATAAGGCCTGGTAAGTTGACAAACGTCCTCATCCTTTCTAAAATGCCCAACAGCTAAAAAAAGCCGCCGGCTCATAACAAGATCGCACACCCACATTTGAACAAGCTGAACACCCGTACCCGACGCAGTTAGCTCAAGAACGGCAACCCCGCGGCACACGAAAAGCTCCGCTTAATGCTGCTTGGTTCCCCACCTGACATGGTTCACGGTTTTTCGTTGCGCAAGACCGATCTCTCAACACCACTTACGCAGGTCAGACATTATTCATACTTGCCCGGGTGTGGGAATTCATCCCTGCTGTAGCGGATTGCAGGAATAGGGCACCGCTAACTCCCCGACTAGTGCGACCTTGTTATAAGCCGGCAGCTTTTTCACAAGGTTTTTTTATGTTTGAATCAGTTCAGCTTGGACTCGATAAAATCCGCAAGTTCCTGGAAAGTGGCGATCTTCTGATTTTCCATGTCCAGTTCAACACCCAGTTCCGTCTCCAGGTCCATGATCATTTCCACCACGTCCAGAGAATCGATGCCCAGGCTCTCGAAGGTAGAGTCGGGAGTAATCTCAGAAGCGTCCAATTCCAGCTGCTTGGCAGCGTAGTTGACCAGTTTCTCGTACATAGATAAGTCCTCCTAACAAATTGTCTCTCAGCACTATCCGACTGCTATTTTAGTATAGATTTTATGTTTTGTCAATGGTTGTTTTCCCACTGGCGTCCATAACCGCTTTTCCTTCCTGCTTCCGAAGCGGCCGCGGCGCTGCCTGCGGCGTAGGCCGTTGCCCAGGCGATCTGCAGGTTAAAGCCGCCGGTATAGGCGTCGCAATCTATGATCTCTCCGGCAAAGTACAACCCATCCACCTTTTTGGACATCATGGTTTTGGGATCGATCTCCGTTACCTTCACGCCGCCGCTGGTAATGATGGCTTCCGCCACAGGACGCTTTCCTGTGATCTCCAAGGGAAAGGCTTTTAAAAGCTGCACCAGTTCCCGCCGCTTGCCCTTGGTCAAGCTGTTGGCCTGGATATTGGGATCCAGATCCAGCCGCCGGAGTACCACCGGGATCATGCTTCTGGGAAGCAGATCCGTCAATGCGTTTTCCATGGCCCGGTTCTGATACATGTCCAGATCCCGAAGGATCCGCTCATCCAGCTTCTGCTCCTCCAGCGCCGGCTTCAGGTCGATAATCAGCTTACACCCTTCCCCTTTCAGATGGCAGCTGGCGGAAAGCGCCGTGGGGCCGGACACACCGAAATGGGTGAACAGCAGTTCTCCAAAATCCTTGTAAAGTACCTTCCCCTTGGCGTTTACCAGCTTGACGCCGCAGTTTCGCAGGGACAGGCCCTGCATATCCGGGCAGTCCCTTCCCCGGATCTCCAGAGGCACCAAGCTTCCCTCCCCCGGGAGGATGGTATGCCCAAGCTCCGCCGCCATTTGATAGCCGTCTCCGGTGGATCCGGTGGCGGGATAGGAAAGGCCGCCTGTAGCCAGAATCACCCACCCCGCCCGGATGGTCTCATTCTGGGTCTCTACGCCGGTAACATGCCCTTCTTCTGTCAAAATATGCTTGACCTTTCCGGTTTTTACGGTGACCAGCCGCCTCAGTTCTTTTTGCAGGCTGTCTAAAACCGTGGAAGATCGATCCGACACAGGGAAAACCCGTCCCCCCCGCTCGGTTTTCAGGGGACAGCCCCGCTCCTGAAAAAAAGCCATGATTCTTTCCGGCGGGAACGCGGTCATGGCGCTGTACAAAAAGCGGTCGTTCCGTGGGATATTCTGCAAAACCTCCTGGGCGGAGCAGTCATTGGTCACATTGCAGCGGCCCTTGCCGGTGATCAGCAGCTTTTTTCCCAGCCGGTCATTCTTCTCCAGCAGCAGCACCTTTGCGCCCAGCCGGGCGGCGATGATGGCAGCAAACATTCCGGCAGGGCCGCCGCCGATGACAATGCCGTCATAAATCACGGGCGTTCTCCCCTTTCTCAGCCATTCTTCCGCTTTTCGTATACATCATATTCATCCCAGATCCGTTCCAGATTGGCAAAGGTTCGGGACAGCTCCTTCTCCCGTCTGGCGGCAATGGCCACGATCAAGGCGTTCACCACGCTCAAAGGGGCCACCAGGGAGTCCACCAGGCTGACCATATCGCTTTTGGCGATGAGCACATGGTCGCTGTTTCTGCCCAGGGGAGATAGATTGCTGTCGGTAACGCCGATCACCGTAGCGCCCACACTGCGGCAGTACTGAGCCCCCTTGGTAGTGGAAGAGGAATACCGGGGAAAGGAGAAAGCGATGACAACATCCTCGCTGTTGACGCTCACAATCTTCTCAAACATCTCTCCCGCGCCGACGCCGGATACCACATGAACGTTATTGAACATGTAGTTCAGATAGTACCCCAGGAAGTTTGCCAGGGGCTCCACCGAACGAACGCCCAGAATATACACACGCTTGGCCTTTAATATGGCGTTTACCGCCGCGTTGAATTCCTCCCGGTTCAGCATCTCCCCGGTCTGGCGCAGCTTCTCCATATCCGAATGGATCACCGTGGATACCACATCCTGATCTCCCAGCCGGTCATTGGCAACCTCGATCCGCTGTACCGACGTCAGGCGATTGAGCACCATTTCCTGCATGGCTTTCTGCATGCTGGGATACCCGTCAAAGCCCAAATCCACAGCAAACCGTACCACCGTAGATTCCGACACCCCAACGGTTTTACCCAGCCGGTTGGCGGTCATAAAGGCGGCCTTGTCATAAGACTCGTTGATATAATGGGCAATTCGTTTCTGCCCCTTGGAAAAGGTAGGCTCCCGCTCCCGCAGGATGGTCAAAATATCGTTATTCATAGCGGTCTCCTTGTGCAGCGCAGCAATTCCTTCATTGCGGCATATTTCATTAGAACAATAGTAGCAAAAAACAAGGCATTTTGCAAGTACAATTCCATCATACTTGCAAAACGCCCTGATACGCCGCTTATTCCCCTTTCAGCTGCGCCACTTCTTCCGTTGTCAAATACCGCCACTGTCCCAGGGGAAGGTCTCCCAGAATCAGGCTTCCCTCCCGGATCCGCCTGAGCCGGGTGCAGCGCATTCCCGCCGCCTGACACATCCGCCTGATCTGCCGGTTCCGCCCTTCATGGATGACCACCTGAAATTTGGCCTCCCTTCCTCTGGCGAAGATCAGCTCCACCTTGGGCGGGCGAATGGGGCGGCCATCCAGGATGATAGGCCGGGAAAGCCGCGCTTCCCCGCCGGGGGTGTAGCCGGCTGCCCAAACCTCATAGGTCTTTTCCACCTCATGCTTCGGGTGGGTCAAAGCGTTGGCAAAGGCGCCGTCGTTTGTAAACAGAAGCAGTCCCTCCGAATCCATATCCAGCCTGCCCACCGGATAGACCCGGACGCCGCATCCCGCCACCAGCTGGGCGGCGTTGGGGCGGCCCTTTTCATCGGACAAGGTGGTCACATAGCCTCTGGGCTTATTCAGCAATATGTAGACCGGCCCCTTCTGTTTCGGAAGAGGCCGTCCTCCCACTCGAATCTCATCGATTTCCGGGTCGGCGGAGTCCCCGAGGGAGGCGGGCACGCCGTTGACCGTAACCTGTCCCGCCAGAATCAGCTCCTCCGCCTTTCTCCGGGAGGCAATGCCCCTGGCGGACAGGATCTTTTGTATGCGCTGCACCACCGGGGCGCCCTCCTTTCCCTTCTCCGGGGAACCGCCCCCGGTATTACGCCTTGTTCAGCAGCTTCTGCCAAAAGCTCTTTTCCTCTTCCACGGTCTGCTCGATGGTTTTGCCGTATACCACCGGAATCTTGCCGACAGCCTTTCCCTGGACCAGCACATAGACAAAGCCGGCGTCAGCGCCTTCCACCACAGGCGCATAGACGAAGCCCGGCCCGGGCAGGGCCAGCTGCGGCCGCTCTTCCTGGGCAAGGGCATAGTCAAAATCCTCTTTTGCCAGCACTTCCACCCGACAGTCCTGGCCGCCTGCCACTTCCACCGTGCCCACTCTGTCCCCGGCGCTGACCACCCGCTGCACGCTGTATCGGGAAAACCCTTCCTCCAGCAGTCCGGCATGGTCATTCCAGTCGTCAGGCGCGTGGATGGTCACCGCGATGATCCGCCGCCCTTCCCGGGTGGCGCTGGACACCAGGATCCGGCCGGCGGCCTTGGTAAAGCCGGTTTTCACCCCATCCGCCCCTTCCACTCTCCACAGAAGCTTATTGTGATTGGTCAGATACCGCTGGCCGATCTTCACGTTTTTTGTGGATACGGTTTTATAAAACACCGGATTCTCCATGGCATAGGCCGCCAGAATCGCCAGATCCCTTGCGGTGGAATAATGTCCGGGACTGTCCAGGCCGTTGGGATTTTCAAAATGGGTTCCGTTCAGGCCAAGTACCCGGGCCTTATCGTTCATCAGCTCGGCAAATCCCTCCACCGTACCGCCGCAGTAGATGGCCAGCGCCACTGCCGCGTCATTTCCGGAGGAGAGCATCAGGCCGTAAAGAAGCTCCTGTAATGTGAGAATCTCCCCTTCCTTAAGATACATGGAAGAGCCCTCGATCCCCACCGCTTCCTTCGGGATCCGCATCCGGTCCAGAACGTTGCATTGCTCGCAGACGATCAAGGCCGTCATGATCTTGGTGGTGCTGGCAATCAGGCTTCTTTCTGTGGAACGCTTCTCAAAGAATACTCTGCCGGTGACCGCGTCCATCACATAGGCCTTTTCCGCGGAAATACCCCGGGCCTTTACCGGGAAAAGCAGAGCGACGGCCAGCAATGCAGCCGCCGCTCCGGCGAATAATCGTTTCATTTTCCTCACCCGGAGGTAGCGTGCCCGAATGAAGGGGGTTTTATTCCAGGGAAGTCTGCCTGATCAGATATTCTCTTTTCCGGCGTTTCTGGAATCCAGATAGCTGGTCAATTTATCAATGGTGTCGGGAACCATTTCCACGAGCCGATCCGCCGTGGTACTGGCAGGCTGCGCCACAGGCATCATGCGCACATTGCCGTTCTGGACGATCAGGAAACAGATAGGCGTCACCTTCACGCCGCCGCCCACGCCGCCGCCGAAGGGGTTCTCGCCGCCCTTGGAATTGGCAAAATCCGATCCGCCGCCGCCAAAGCCTACGCTGACCTTGGAAACCGGAATAATGGTCACACCGTCCGGGGTGGAAATGGGATCTCCGATCACGGAATTCACGTCCACCATCTCCCGGATTTTTTGAATGGTACTTTCCAGCATATTGGGAAGTTTCTGACTCATTGCTGTACACCGCCTTTTCTATGGTTCTTAAGGTTCCAATATTCTTTCAACGCCCGAATGCCGTAGGGCACGGCAAGGGCAAGGAGTCTGCCAAGGGTAATGGTAATATCCGCCCGGGCGATCACACGGGTCTCGGACGCGGAAAAGTCACATTCCACCTCCACATCCCGCTTTTTGATCACAAGCAGCCGTTCCAGCTGGGGAAGCAGGTTTCCCACCGCCGCCCAGGTTCTGCCGTAATTGACTGCCAGATCACAGGGATCCTCTCCCGCCAGGATCAGCCGCAGCCGCAGAAAGTTGACCCGCAGCTTTCTGCGAAGATCCCCCAGAAAATCCAGGGCCACTTTCATCAGGGGCAGAAAGTCCCGCCAGCTTCCGCCGGTGGCTTCCTCCTCATCCGGCTGGTTTTCCCCTGGGGACGGCTCGGTGGATGGAGAAATGGGTTTGTCCTCCTTCGGCTCTTCTTTTTCCGGCTCCCGGGGGCGTTTAACGGTCTCAGGAGGCATATTGGAGGATTTCTTTTCCTCCTTTTGAGGCCGTGGATATAACCGGATCCTAAGAAAGCCGATCCTGAGCCGCGCGTCTGCCCCTCCGGCGTCATAGCGAAGGCTGATTCCCAGAGGCACCGCCGCCAGCAGCGCCAGGATCCCCAGCGCTATGAGCCAGCCCATCATTGCCCCTCCTGAGCCGGCGTTTCCTCCGGCAATTCTACCGGCTCGCCAAAGGTGATTTTCTCAATGGGAGGCAATTCCTCCAAAGAAGAAAGGCCAAAGGTTCTTAGAAAATCCGGGGTGGTCTTATACTGAATCGGACGGCCGGGCACATTCAGTCTGCCCGCTTCCTCAATGAGCTTTTTGTTCAGCAGGGCGGCAACAGAGTAAGCGCTGTCCACGCCCCGAATTTGCTCCACCATGGCTTTGGTGGCAGGCTGATAATAGGCGATGATGGTCAGCGTCTCCAGCTGGGAGGAAGAAAGCTTGGGGGGCTTTCTGGTTTCCAGCGCCCTGGTAACATAATCCGCCATCTCGCCGGAGGACACCATCTGATATCCCTTTTCCAGCTTCAGAATACGAACGCCTCTGCGTTCAAAGGCATATTGATCCGCCAAAGCGTCGGCGCACTGCTCCACCTCTGACGGATCCGCTTCCAATACATTGGACAGCCGCTGCACATCGATACGCTCACCGGCGGCAAAGAGAATGGCCTCAATAGCACGCTGCATCAGTTCAGTTTCCATTGGTCACCCTCTCCTTTGCTTCCGTTTGATTCAGCAATCGCACATTGGGATTGTCGCCGTTGATATCATCTTCCAATGTCACAGAATTGGTTTTACACAAATCCAGCACCGCCAGGAAGGTGGCCACGATCTCCGAGCGGCTGTGGTTTCCGCGAAACAGATTTTTCAGTCTTTCCACACCCCGCAGCAGCAGCTGACGAAGAACCTCGCCGGTTTTGCGTCCGATGGGATAGGGCTCCTTCCCTACGATTCCCTTAAAGTTCATTGCCGGGGGCGGCAGCTGCCTCTGGTTCCGTTCGGCAATGGTATCCAACGCCCGCAGCAAATCCGTCACATCGTGCTGGTACCGATATCCCCGCTCCCGCTTCAGGGGCTCCGGGTCCTTGGTAAACAGGCAGCGGCCGATCTCATTTCTGGGTTCCAGCTCTGTAACCGCCAGCCGGATCTGCTCCATGGCCTCTTTCCGCTTTCTCTCGATCAGGCTCTGGCGCAGCAGATCCAGTTCGTTTTCCGCTTCCGCCTGTTCCGCGGCGGACAGCAGCATCTTGGTTTTAATCAGCATCAGGTGGGAAGCCATAGTAATGAATTCACTGGCGATCTCCATATCCATCCGCTTCATTTCATCCAGATAAGCCAGATACTGCTCCAAAATAGCGGTAATGGAAACATCCTGAATTTCAATTTTGTTTTTACTCAGCAGTTCAAAAATAACGTCCAGAGGCCCTTCAAAGTCCTCCATAATCTCACTTCGGGTATGAACGATACCCTCCAAACGGTATTGCGGCTGTGCCATAATGGTTTCCTTTTCACCCTGTTAACAAACAATATTCCTAAGCATTATACCATTCTTTTCTCCCAGACGCAAGCATTTCGAAAAAATAAACCTTTCTTTCAGAAAATATTGCTTTTTTCGATTTGTTGTGTTATCATATTTTCATTAAAGACTCGGAGGGATGAACCGTGGCTAAACGAAACCGTTATCGTGAAATGGAAACCCTGATGACCAAAATCATCATTGCCGACGCATTGGTCTTTGTTTTATATTTGGTCTTTGCCGGCTTTGGCCTCAGCGTGCTAAAAGTCATTGCTGCCATTATTGCCATTTTTGCATCCCTTGTATGCCTGGGTTGGCTGTTTATTACCAAGGAATTCACCCGTCGCCGCAGTCTTTGGATGGTGACCGGATTTATCACCATTGTACTGTGTGTACTGGTTTCCCTGCTTCTGGGCTATCCCGGCCCCACCCCCTCAGCGGTATAACGCCCGGCCAGGCTGTTCCAGATCCGGAGGATCCGTTTTTCTTCTTTCATAAAAGCTTACGCCCTGATTTTTGAACGTCAAAAATCAGGGCTTTTTTATGATCCGTCCGGATTCGTGATCTCGTTTACCGGTAGAAGGAATTGCCGCCGATGAACTCCCGCACCAGCGAGGTGGGGGGGATCTCATCGTCCACATCCGCTTCTTCAATATAATTGAGGATCTTCACGATGTTTCGCACTTCATCATAGCAGCTGTCCTCCGGCTGCACAGCAGTGAGCAAGGGGAAAATGTGCTTTTTCAGCACCGCCAGCTCATAAAGGGTGGAGCTGTTGAAAATCACATCCGCGTTTTCCTGATACGGGAAGATCCAGCGCTTTTCTCCCCGCTGTACGCTTTCCCACATGGACAGGGTCTTTTGAACGGAGGAACCTCTGGTCTCATAATCCCGGACAATCCGCCGCAGCAGCCGCAGATAGCTGGTGGGGATTCTATTGTGATTGTCCAGATTCAAAGGCAGCAGAGGGCTGACATACAGGCGGAAAATCAGGCTTGGCTCCACATGATCCGGCTGCATCATGGGATTCAGCCCGTGGAGCCCTTCCACAATGATCACAGAATCAGAATGAAGCAGAAGCTTATGGCCCCGCCACTCCCGTTTCCCGGTAAGGAAATTAAAGCTGGGAAGCGAGACCTCCTCCCCTGCCAGCAATTTGCCCATATCCCGGCGGAACAGTTCCGTATCGATGGTGTTGATATGCTCCAAGTCCAGCTTTCCGTCAGGGCCGGGCGCGATCTTGTCCCGATCAATATAGTAATCGTCCAGGCTCATGAGAATGGGTTTCTTTCCATGAACCCGAAGCTGTGTGGCAAGCCGATTGGCGGAGGTGGTCTTGCCGGAAGAGCTTGGCCCCGCCAGCATCACCGCCTTCGCCCCCCTCTGGCAGACCATATCCGCCACCTGGGAATAGCGTTTCTCGTGCAGCGCTTCATTCACCCGGATGAGCTCCCGGATCCGGCCTGTGACGGTCAGTTCATTCAGATCCGCCACAGTTTCGCATTCCATCAGACGGCACCAGCGCTCTCCTTCCGCAAAAACGCTGAAGAAGTTGGGCATGGAGGGCACCTTGGCGCAGACCCGGGGATCCTGGTCATCCGGGTAGACAAACACGAAGCCGCCGTCGGCCGGAAGAATGTCCCAAACCGTCATGTAGCCGGTGGACGGCGTCATTTCTCCATAGTAATAGTCGGCGAAGTCCTCAAATCCGTACTCGTCAAAATAATCCGCATCCCGCCAAGCCAAAAGCCGGGCCTTGTCCATCTGCCCGTCCCGCACAAACCGGTCGATGGCCTGCTGCAAAGGAACCCGGCGGCGAATCAACGGAATGTCCTGCTGTACCAGCTCTGCCACACGACGCTTCAGCGCCGAGGCGGAAAAGTCATCTGCTCCTGTAACGCTAACATACACGCTGGCCCCCAAAGTACAGTCCATTTTCCCCACCGCCTGGGGCCAAAGCTGCCGCAAAGCCAGGAAAATCACAAATTGCGCCGTGCGGATGTAGCACTCCTTGCCCGCCGGATCCAGGTAGCGCAGCAGCCGCACCTGCCCGCCGGAAGCCGCCATGGCCCGGCGCATGGAGGGCCTGTCCGCGGTTCCATCCTTTGTCCGAACAGGAATATAATTCAGCGTAAACACCTCTCCGGCGATTTTCGCGGCGATCGGCCGGTCTGTCAGGTCGGATCCTTCCAGGCCAAGTCCCTTTACAAGCTCAAGCAGGCTCTGCCCAGGCTGGGCCTGGATCTCCCGTCCGTCAATTGTCAAATACATTTGCCGCACCTCCTTGGTTGAATTGCACAATATTATTTACATCATACCATGTTTGTGTGCAGCTTTCAACCGCAAACTGATTTCCAACTTGTGAATGTATGTGTCAAGTAATAATTGGCAAGAATCCTTTTCACGAAACCAAGTGAAAAATCTGACTGCATCCGGTAGCACA
>CALWXR010000059.1 GCA_944385535.1 uncultured Oscillospiraceae bacterium | reverse complement strand
CGCCATTCACCAGACAGGCTACGATGACTTTCTTATGCACATCAATCCCACAACAACACCGATAGACAACTTCCATATGCACGCTCCAAATTCTTGGCAGCATCTATATCGGGAGGGTTGACAGTGTCTCTCGGCGGTTTGATCTTTATTCTGGTATTGTCAACCTATCTTCCGCTTTTGACACCTGAGCAATTCCTTGAAATTCGCCGGCTCCCTTTTTCCCGGGCACTCACTGTTGGAAATGGAGAACCGTATTTTGCTATTGTCCTGTGTATCAGCTTTCTTGGTGGAGCTCTGTGGGGAAGCGTTGGTCTTTGCGCTTCCGCCTATTTCCCCAGCGTTTATGTGGCTGTTTGTGCACCGTTCATTTTCCGGTTTGTGCTGGTTCAGACTGGCCGTTTGTTAAAGTTGCCCGGTGCACTTCGATTAGACCCGCTGCTTGAAGCTCGAGAAATAATCTATTCAGATGCGGTTACATTCATTGTCACTGCAACTGAAGTGTTGTCGCTAATTTTCCTGTGCTATCGTCTTTTTTGCATACAACTCGAAAGGAGGATATGGGATGTGGAATAAAATACGAAGTGTGTTTTTGTTCCAGATGAAGCTGGTCCGAGCAAACCAGAGAATTCTGATGATATTCATTTTAGTCGCCATTTTCATATTCTCCAATCTGCAAGGGGTGTTGGAGTTTTCTCAGGATGTGGGCATTCCTGTCACGCCCTGGGCTTTTCCTCACATTACCAGCGATTATATCTGCCAGCTGGTGATTATGGCCGGAGCTGTGGCATTGTTTTGTGATGCTCCTTTTACGATCGTCGGTCAAGGTACTTGCGGTTGCGCGTTTTCGAATAATCGATCTTGCGGAGACACTCCCTTTCTAGTATTTTATGGCTGATTTTTCTCCATTTTAAAACCAAGCGCCTGCTTTTGTTTGACGAAAACAGAGGTTCTTTGACAGTCTGACGCCCCCAACTGGGAGATGATTCTTCCAGTTGGGGGCGTATGTGACCGTTTCACTTAAGATAACGCCCGAAAACCCGCTATCCTTCAGGCAATCGGCAGCGTTTGTTAAGTTTTCGTTTTGGATATTGCAGAGCTGATTACGAACACGGAGATAGCATTTATCAAACACGTTGCTATCAGCGAATGCAAAAAGACGGCTTCCGGAGAATCTCCCACAGGCAGTATACCCAAACCGGTGGAAGGAATCCAGTCGTCAAATATTCCGCTCAGAAATCCAACGAATTGTAACACTACTGCCAGAATGATCAGAAATGCTCCCCACTTATTCAGTCTTTCCATTTTGCCCTCCTCAATTTGTTAAAAATCTTATAGGAACTTGTTGTAAAAGTGCCGCCGTATCCAATGGGAAGGTTACCGGCATTGGAAAGGATACAGCCAAAGCCAAAGGGTCTGCCATGAGGCAGAATCTGAAGAAATGGGGCAATAAAACTCCGGTCTGACGAATAGAAACCGCATATAAGGCCCCGAGCCAGGGTAATGTCCAACGCAGGCTGCGTATGCCGCTCCGAGAAATCATCTCAGCGCAAAATCGCTGCGCCACACCACATAGTCAGACTGCTCTGTTGGGGCGGAATATATGACGCAAATATGCAATGACCCGCAATGCATTTATTCGGCCCCCATCCATTGAATCACTTGCGAAGCCGCTTGTTTGTTGCGGACAAAAATACTGTAAATCTCACGCTGATGCAGCGGAACTGCCTGACACCCGATTTCAACGGTAACGGAAGGAATCTCCAATTCCTGAATGCACCAGTCCTTGTAACCGGCTCCGTCAAGGCCAAGGCCGCTTTCCAAGGTATAGCCTGTAACGGCCCGGATCTGCTGAGCCAGTTCGTTGGACCGGGCGTTGACTTCTTCCTTGCTGCCGTAATTGTAATAGATCACACTTCCGCTGGCGTGGTAGCTGATCGTGGCCGCAAAGGGATAGCTGAGCGTATAGTCCCGAAGGGCGGCGGTTTCCGTGGCAGAGAAGGGCTCCTCTCCCCGGTATTTTTCTGACGATGGGCCGCTTCTGCTTTCCAGCTCCTCCCACCCGGCGGGGAAGTTCCGGTTCAGGTCCACCCCCAGGCCGTTGGCCTTCCATTGGGCGGCGTAATCTTCCTGACTCCGGTTGGTGTACCCCTTTTCCCTGTCCTGCCGGTAGATGTCCAACTGGCTTTCCTCCAACCGGCCTGTCTGGGAGATGGTCACACCGTCGGGGTTTACCATGGGAATGATGTGAACGCACACATCCTGAAACATGTCCCCGTCCCCACCAGACCAGGCATCCGCCAAGGCCATGAGCAGCCAGGCGGTCATGTGCTCCCGGCCGTGTATGGCTCCCTGAAACAGGACATGGCGCCCGGCATCCTCACTGCCCAGCCGCAGCACCGGGATCTCCCGCCCCAGCTGGGAATAACCCACAAGATCCTTTGTCAGCAAATCAGGCCGCATGCCGCAGAGGCTGTCCATGTCTTGAAGCATTTGCTCATAGGAATAGCAGTCCGTGAAAGCCACCACAGACAGGGTGCCTTCCAGATCCTCTTTGGGCTTTATGTAGCTGGAAAGGACATAGCCCTCCATCTCCTGATAGCGGACCTGGGCATATTTCCCGGACCAGCCCTTTACTTCCATCGTCTCCCCAGCGGGGATTTTTGCCAGTACCTCCAACCCGCCGGGATGTTTTCGGAGGCTGATAAATTCTTCGCAGTTGGCCGCCCAAAGGGCTTCCGGTTCCGGGCTGACCGTGGATTCAGCCGGTTTCAGATAGGACGTTAGGACATAACCGGTCTGGCCCTGGTATTCCACAAAGGCAAAGTCACCGCAGTCCGCCAGAAGCGTCACCCTCTCTCCCGCCGGAATTCCCGTGATGGCTTCCGCGCTTGTGCTGGCCCTTTGCCGAAGGGTAATAAATTCATTGCAGTCCGCAATCCAGAGCGACTCAGGCTGAGGAGCGAAGGTCTCTTCCACCGGATAGGAAGTATCGTCGTTAAAATGCCACCATTCTTTTTCATAGCCGGTAAAGCCGCTGCGTTCCATGGTATCCTGTAAAAGCCGGGCATTGGCAGCGGCTTCCGCCGAACAGTCGGAATAGTCCCGGTCTGCCTTGGCGGTAAAGTCGTCAAACTTTGAGGGCATTTCCACCGGGTTTCCCTGTTCATCCGCCAGGGTCAGATCCACCGCATTGCCCCGGCAGTGGTTCCGGTTGCCGGTCTCCGGGTGGGAAACATAGTTGGGGTCCGGGCAGATGTCCCACAGAGCCTGCTGGGCGGACACCGGGCGGAAGGCGTCCCAGATCACCAGCCGATACCCTTGTGAAGCCAGATCCTCACTGACCTTTTGGAGCTTTTTCACCGTACCGAAGCGAAGATAGGCCTCGGTAAAATCATAGACCCGCTGGCCGGTAAAATTGTCCTCGGTGGCGTACCGCAGATCCTGAACCGCATCCGGAAGATAGTCCGCCACCCGGACAAGGGCATCCTCCTCCGGCTCCAGGACGGTGGGAGCGGTGGTTGATTGCGGTTGTGTCGGTTCCGGGGGAGACTGGGATTCAAACAGAGTGTAAAATTCTTCGTTTCCCGCCTGACTGTACTCGTAAAAGACCCCTTGGCTGAGCCAGGTTCCGCAGCTATCTGTAGCCATGGACAGTTTCAGCTGTTCTCCATTTTCCAGCTCCAGGGTCAGCAGTGCAGTGAACCAGCAGCTAGCTCCGGCGGCCAGTTCCTGAGAGCCGGACAGCAGAGTTTCCAAAGAGTTCAGCTTTTCCGGATCTGTGATGGTGTGGCTTCCATCCCATTCCAACGTTGCCTTGCGAATGCTTTGGATCTGCTCCGGTCGTACAAGCGGGGCCATACCCAGTTGATCCATGGCTTCTTCCACCAGGGCCGTCAGCTCCCGGCAGTGTTCGGCGGCGATCCTTTCGTGGGAAAGGGTGAGAATGTCCCCATTTTCCAAAAGCCGCCACCAAGCATCCCGATAACGAAGCCAGACGCCGCTGCTTCGGTCTTCTTCCTGCCAATAGGATTCCGGAACCCTGTTTTTCGCCGCGGATTCCCAGGCGGAACGCCAGACATCCTGATTCTGTGGGGTATAGTACCGGCAGTCCTCTCCCTGGGTGACCACCCCCGTGGGACGCAGGTGCAGACAGATTTTCTCCGGGTCCCGCTGTGACGAAAGTTCCGGGGAAATATCCGCTTCCCCTTGTGTCGGTACAACAGCGGTGGCTTCCATTGGGATCGTGGTGTGAACGGTGGTTTCCGATGGAAGGGACGTCTCCTTTGGCGTTACACTGCACCCAATCAGGCTCAGAGCTGTTATGATCGCAGTTATGAGGGCTGTCAGCCTGGTATGTTTTTTCATAATCTCGCTCTCCCATTGATCTTCGTGGCATTCTGATTCTGATCGGGTGATTGGCATCTATAACTTGAAAACCTGGACAGAATCGGAGTCCCTATCCCCGAAAAGATTAAAAATATATCAGGCAACATTCCAAAGAACAGAATCGTTTGCAAGGTCTCAGAGTAAGAATAACATATCTGTTTTTCATTTCCACAACTTAAGCACACAAAAGGAATTTTACTGCACGAAAAGGGAAAAGCCGGGCAGTCAATCGACTTCCTGGCTGGATGGACGCATTGGCTGAAACGGGAAGAACGAACAATGCTTATGGCCGTTTTGCTGGTTCCAACGGGATTTCCGCCACAAAGGCAAACCACCCGTCCTGATAATCAATATCATAGATCCCTTTGAAGTCATGGATAATATAGCGAATTTGCGGAAGGCCATAGCCGTGTTCCGTCTCCGGCTCTTTGCTGGTGGGGATGGCATTGGCCTTATCCCTCTTTGTAGGCAGGATCCAGCCGTTTCAGTTCCCGGTAGGTATCGATCTCGATGATATCTGTGGCAGCGCATTCCCGGATCGCCACACGGTAATCTCCCAGGTGATATTCCAGAGGCACCTGATCCCAGTAGCGCTCCTTGCCGCCGGGCATTTCGTAAACCTCTTTGATGTGATCCGCCAGGCGGGCGCCATCCTCCTCATTCCAGTAGGAAATGCCGTACATATGGCAGCAGTCCGTGCCGCCGATCTGAAGCCGGGTGATGATTCCGCCGCTGGTCTGGAAGCACCAATCGTCGGTTTTGTCCACCTTGACGCCCAGGTAATTGGACTGATATTGATATTTGGTGATCAGCGCCGGATTGTACAAATACAGATCCGCCTCAAACACATAGGCGTTTTGCAGCAGATGACGGGCGCACAGGGCCGAGGAAATGTTGTTGGCTTCGTTATAAAGAGGGTTTTCCAGGAAACGGATGTTGGGATATTTATACAGCAGCTGGTCAAACTGCTCTCCCAGATATCCCCGGACAATATAAATCTCCTCAATCCCCGCTGCCGCCACCGCGTCCAGCAGCGTGTCGATCATCCGAACGCCGTTTACCCGAACCAGCGGTTTGGGGGTATTCAGGGTGATGGGCACCAGACGGGAGCCAAAACCGGCGGCGATGAACACTGCCCGCTTCACCCGGTAGGGCTCCAGAGCGGCATAACCGGCCTGGGTCAAAGCCGCTTCGCTGATCAGGCCCCCTTGGCGAAGCTCCGTCAAGATCTTATTCACCGTTCCGATGGAACGGCCCACCTGCCCGGCCAGGCTCCGCTGGGTAATCCCCGGAGTCCGTTCCAGAACAGACAATACCTCAAATTGGTTCTTTGTTAATTTCATAATCCAAGCTCTTTTCTGTCATTGGGAGACACGTTTTTTATACCAGTTGGAAATAAGGCGGATCATCAGGTTCACGCCCAGGATCATCAAGGAAACGAAGGCCATGCTTTCCCGCATCATGGTATCCTCCAGGCTGGGGATCAGCAGCGACAGGGGCCGGGTGCTGGAGTTTGCCAGGAAGGACACGGCGGAAATGGTCATCATGGAGTTGACAAAGAAATAGGCCAGCATCTCTACAATGGTAGCCTTTGCCTGGGGCAGCAGCACCTGAAAAAAGACCCGCACCCGGCTGACGCCCAGGGTCGCTCCCACCACCTCCAGATTCTCATTGAGCTTATGGAAGCAGTTGTAGATCATCAGGTAGGGGGAGGCAAAGAAGTGCACCAGATTCACCATAATCAAAATGGTCAGGGTGTTATACAGGAAGCTGCCCCGGAAGGTCAGGGCATAGGCAAGGCCCAGCACCAGGCCGGGCACCGCCTGGGAGGTAATGGCGACCAGATGCAGGAACCGGGAGGCTCCGGTCTGGACCCGGGCTGTGAAATAGGCCGCGGTCACCCCAATGACGGTACCCACCAGGCTCACCACCACCGCAATGAACAGAGAGTTGCCCAGATACTTTCCGGCCCCCATGTCCATAGCCCGCTGGATGTGGCGCAGGGTCATGCTCAAATCCACAGGATACTTATTCACAAAGGTCAGCAGCAGGAACACCCCAATGGGCAGCAGAACGAACAGGCTTACCGCCAGGCACAAAGCATAGGCAAAGCCGTCCCGGAGCTTATTCTCCCGGATGATAAAGGGGTGAAGCACAAAGGCGGAATTGCCGCTGTCCTGATTCAGCAGATCAATGAGAAAAGCCGCTACCGCCGGCGTCAGCAGCACCAGGCCAATGACGCTGCCTTTTCCGAAGTCCATGCCCTGGATCACATCCTGATACATCATCACAGGCAGAGTCAGTGTATCGGTGTCTCCTACCATCAAGGGAACGCCGTAATCCGTGACCACCAGGGTGAATACGGAAAACACCACGCAGATCAGAGGCTTGCGCAAATAGGGAAAGGACAGCACCGCGAACTGCCGTATCCTGGAGATGCCCAGCACCTGGGCCGCCTCATAAGGAGCGCTGTCCTCATACTTCAGCACATCGGCGATCATAAGGAATGCTACCGGGAAGGAATACATCACCGAACCGGTGACCACCCCCCAAAAGCCATAGATGTGAAATTGCAGATTCAGCAGCCGGGTGAGAATGCCGTTGGAGCCGAACAGCACCAAAAGCCCCATGCCATGGGAAATGGACGGGATCAGCATAGGCAGGGTGAACAGCAGGATCCATAGATTTTTGTGTTTGATCCCGGTTCGTACCACGCACCAGGCCAGAGCCATGGCCAGGGTCACGGAAATGGCCGTGGCTGTGAGGGATATGTTCAAAGAATTGACCAGCGCTTTTACAAAGCGGTTGGAAGTCACAATGGCAGCAAAGTCGGCGCCGGTCATGTTTGCCAGCATCCGAATCAGCGGTACGACTACCGAGATCAGGAAAAAAGCACTTAGCAGAACTTGTAGCCCGGTCAGGCTCCATCTGCTTTTACGGGAAGCATACACGGTCTAAACTCCTTTCGCGAAGCCGGGAACCCATCAGGCAAACCGGCTGAGAGAATCGATTTTGATCCGCAGATTGTCGCAGACAAAGCGCTTCACAAACTCGTTTGCGGGAGCCTGGACGATGTTCTGGGGGGTATCCATCTGCTGGATCTCCCCGTCTCGCATGACAATGATCCGATCAGACAGGGCGAAGGCCTCCTCCTGATCGTGGGTAATGTAGATCATGGTGGTTCCGAATTCCTTCTGGATGCTTTGCAGCTCTCCCCGCAGAGTCAGCCGGGTTTCCGCGTCCAGGGCGGACATAGGCTCATCCAGCAAAATCACATCCGGCTGCATCGCCAGAGTCCGGGCAATGGCCACCCGCTGCTGCTGGCCGCCGGAAAGCTGCCGGGGCATATGGTCAACATAGTCGGCAAGGCCCACCCGCCGGATCAGGCTCATGGCCGTCTCCCGGGCGGTGGCGCGCTTGCTCTTATCGCATTTCAGGGCGTATTCCACATTGCCCAAAACCGTCATGTTTTCAAACAGGGCGTAGTTTTGAAACACGATCCCCATGCCCCGCTGGGAGGACGGCAGCTGGGTAATGTCCCGTCCGTCCTTATAGATCCTGCCCCCGGTGGGCTGGAGCAGTCCGATGAGGATCCGCAAAATGGTGGTTTTGCCGCATCCGGACGCGCCAAGGATGGAGATAATCTCTCCATCCTTCACGGTAAAGCTGACATTCTTCAGGATCTGGTTCTTGCTGAAAACCATGGACAGGTTTTCCACCACCAGCTTGTCGTTCTTTTGGCTCAAATCTCGTTTTTCCATTTTTCCAGCAACCGTTCCTTTTCCGCGCCTGTATTGTTGGACATATCCGAATAGGGGATATTCTCCGGATAATTCTCCACATAAAAGTCCTTGTCTTTATAGATTTTCTCCGGGAAGAAGGTCTGCTTATCGATCTCCACCAGGGTATCGTTCAGATAGTCGAACACCTCCCGAACACAGGCCCGGTCCTGCTTGCCTTCGATCATCGCCATACCGTAAATGGTGTAGGGGGAGCCTTCCTCAAAGAACAGGATCTCCAGGTCCACGCCGTTGTTGATCTCCAGAACCGCCTGGCTGGTAAGGGCAAGGCCAATGGCGGCTTCTCCCATTACCAGCTGGTTCACCGGCCCGGAACCGGAACTGGTGAACTGCTTGATGTTGTTTTTCAGGCTCTTGAAATAGGCAAAGGCTTCCTCCTCTCCCCAGGCGTTTACCAGGGACTTCAGGAAGGTGTATCCGGTGCCGGAGGTGCTGGGATCCGCCATAGAGATCAAGCCCTGATACTTCGGATCCAGCAGATCTTCATAGCAGGTGGGCTTGTCCAGCCCCTTTTCCTCCAGCACCTTTGTGTTGATGGCGATGCAGCCGCCGTTTCGGATCACCGGAAGCAGCTTCCCGGAGGGGGAAACGGCGTCCTCAGCAAACCTGGAGGTATCGTAATCAGAAAGATCCGCGTACAGATGCAGCAGCTTTTCCGCGTTGCCGTATTCCATTTCAAAGGAGATATCGCAGTTGGTCTGCTCCCCTTCCGCCAAGAGCTTGGTGGCATGGGTGCCGGAGGGCATATATTCCATCTGAATATTGTAATCAGGGAAGTGTTCTTCCAATTGGGTCTTAAAGGCTTCTACCCGATATTCTTCCGAGGAAATGTAGATCACCACGGTTTCCTTACTTTCCTGGGAGCAGCCCGCCAGCTGCACCATTGCGGCAAGAATCAGCAGCCATACAAGAATCTTTTTCATATAAAACCCTCCAATTTTCAATTTTTTCCATAATATCATCATATTTGAACATTGTCAACAGATATACTCCATATTTCTTAAAAATCGGCGTTCATTTGTCGGCCTGAATTCTTACTTTTTCACTCCCCTGCCGCCTGTCTGCGAAAAAAAATCGCCGGAAGCCATCCTCTGACGGCTTCCGGCAAAGCGGCGTTATTTCATTTCCCCCAGCCCCGATCAAACGGCTGGATCTCCATTTTACGGCATTCCACCGGGAAGGGCCGGAATGAACCCGGAAAATCCAAAGCGAGGCTTTTGGGGACTTCCGTCCTTTTACAGGTAATTCGGATCTTCAGGCCCCTGCCAGGATTCCTCTCCCAGTTGGGGATAGGCCTGCGGCTCCTGCCATTCCTGTTCCGGCGTCTGCCGCCGGGGCGGCATGCCCAGCTCCTTGTCCCGATTGAAAAACAGGAACAGAGAGCGCAGGAAGCCGGAGAAAATGCTCAGCACCAGAAATACCACGCTGTTGGCAGGATCCAACGACCGGAAAACATCGTAAAGCGCCATGTAATACACAACGGCATGGGCAATAAAAACCGCCGCCAGAGGCAAACACAAAACGATCACGCCGGTCATAGGCCCCAGGATGCTTTCCATCAAAGCTTCTTCGCTTATTCCTCCGAAAAGCCCTGCCACGATCTGGAACAGAAAGATAATTGCCAGGGCAACGATCACAATGCTCAGCACACATTTGACGATGGACAGGATCAGCAGCGTTTTCCGCTTGCTCCTGTTCTGCCCGTGAACCACATACCGGTACTGGTCAGAAAGAGAGCCCAGCAGCCAGTCGCTGACCACAGGGATCCAGGCCAGCCAGGGCTTGTTCAGTCCCCGGCGTTTGGCAATGGTGTACAGCGCCAGGGCGGTAAGCACATAAGTGGCGATATTCAACAAATTGACCACCAGCGAAGGAACGCCCCCGATCAGGGCGGAAATCAGTTCCTCCGTCCCATAGTAGAATTCGTAGGATTCCATCATAAAACCTCCCTTTTTTATTCACCGCTAGTGTAGCATACCCGGCAACAGAATGCAATCTTTTTTTCAGTAAGGTTCTACCGATTTCCAAAAGCACCAAAAAACGCCTGACCTTGCGGCAAAAACAAGGTCAGGCGTCCATAGGATCTGCGGAAAAGGCAAGGGATCAGCACATCAGTTTGCACACCAGCTCGGTGTAGGCGTAGGGATCCGCCAGAGGAAGATCCGCCATCAGCTGGGCCTGGTAGCACAGCAGCTGGGCATAGTCCTTGGCCTTGACGGGGTCCTCGGTCATGGCCTTCTGCATGGCCTGCACCGCCTCATGCTCCGGATTCAGCTCCAGAATCCGGCCCACGTCAAAGGCAAACTCCGGGTTGGCCTTCTTCATATACTTTTCCATTTCGAAGCTCATACCCGCGTCAGGGGTCATGCAGGCGGGGTATTTACCCAGGTTGGCAGAGAGCTTGACCTCCTTGACCTGCTCGCCCAAAGACTCCTTCACAAAGGTCAGCATGCCTTTCAGTTCCTCGGCCTTCTCCTGGGCTTCCTTCTTTTCCTCCTCGGTCTGCAAACCCAGATCCTCGGTGGACACGTTGCAGAACTGCTTTTCCATATAGGTCATCAGGGTCTGGGGGATGAACTCGTCCACATCCTCGGTAAACAGCAGCACATCATAGCCCTTCTTATCCAGAGTCTCCACCTGGGGCAGCTTGCTCAGCCGGTCCCGGTTCTCGCCGGGGGCGAAGTAGATCTTCTCCTGACCTTCCGCCATGGCTTCCACATACTCTTTCAGGGTAATCAGCTTGCCCTGCTTGTGGCTGTAGAACAGCAGCAGATCCTGGCAGGCTTCCTTGTGGGCGCCGTATTCCGAGACGGTGCCGTACTTCAGCTGACGGCCAAAGGCGGCGTAGAATTCCTCATACTTCTCCCGGTCGTTGTCCACCATAGACTTCAGCTCGGACTTGATCTTCTTCTCAATATTCCGGGCGATGATGGTCAGCTGGCGGTTGTGCTGGAGCATTTCCCGGCTGATGTTCAGGGACAGATCCTGGCTGTCCACCACGCCCCGGACGAAGCGGAAGTGCTCCGGCAGCAGATCCTCGCAGTTTTCCATAATCATTACGCCGCTGCTGTACAGCTGCAAGCCCCGCTTAAAGTCCTTGGTATAGAAGTCATAGGGGGCTTTGCCGGGAATATACAACAGGGCCTTGAAGGATACGCTGCCCTCGGCGCTGGAGTGGATGACCCGCAGGGGCTTATGATAGTCAAAGAACTTCTCCCGATAGAAGGCGTTGTATTCCTCCTCGGTCACATCCTTCTTGGCCCGCTGCCAGATGGGCACCATGGAGTTCAGGGTTTCCACTTCCGTATAGGACTCATACTTGGGCGCCTTGTAGGGCTTCTCTTCCCCTTCGGTCTCGGGCGTCTCTTCCTCCGGTTCCTCCACAGGACGGGATTTGGTCACTTCCATTTTAATGGGGTAGCGGATGTAGTCGGAGTATTTGCGCACCAGAGAGCGGATCTCGTACTCCTCCAGGAACTGAGAATACTTCTCTTCCTCCGTATCCTCCTTCAGGGTCATGATCACGTCGGTGCCCGGGGCGTCCTTTTCCGTCTGCTCAATGGTGTAGCCGTCGGCCCCGTCGGAAACCCACTTCCAGGCCTTGTCCTCGCCGTACTTTTTGGAGATCACGGTGATGGAGGAAGATACCATAAAGGCGGAGTAGAAGCCCACGCCGAACTGACCGATGATGTCAATGTCCTCATTTTTCTCCATGGCCTGCTTGAAGCCCAGGGAACCGGACTTGGCGATGGTGCCCAGGTTCTCCTCCATTTCCTCCCGGGACATGCCGATGCCGTTGTCGGATACGGTCAGGATGTGGTTTTCCGGATCCCGGGTGATGGTGATGGCAAACGCGTCCCGGTCGATGCCCACCTTGTCGTCGGTGAGGGCGGTGTAGGCCAGCTTGTCAATGGCGTCGGAGGCGTTGGAGATGATCTCCCGAAGGAAGATCTCTCGATGAGTGTAGATGGAGTTGATCATCAGATCCAGCAAACGCTGTGACTCTGCTTGAAACTGCTTCTTTTCCATAATTGTGTTTCACGTCCTTCATAGAATTAGCACTCTATTTGCTTGAGTGCTAATATTATAGCGCGTCCATGGAAAAATGCAAGGGGTTATGAAAAAAGTTCTTTCTTTATTCACAATTATGTGGTAAGATTATCATGTAAGGTTATGCGCTTATGGCGCAAAAGGATCGAATCGCAATAACAATAAGGAGTATGAAATGATAACAGTAAACAACCTGGGCATGCAGTTTGGCGGTCAGTGGCTGTTTCAGCATGTAGATCTGCAGTTTCTCCCGGGAAACTGCTATGGCATCATCGGCGCCAACGGCGCGGGCAAGTCCACCTTCCTGCGCATCCTCACCGGTGAGCTGGAATCCACCAACGGCTCCATCACCGTTGACCCCGGCAAGCGGGTCTCCGTTCTGAAGCAGAACCAGAACGCCTACGACGAATATACCATCCTGGACACGGTCATCATGGGCAACCAGCATCTGTATGACGTGATGAAGGAAAAGGACGCCATATATGAAAAGCCCGACTTCTCCGACGAGGACGGCCTCCGGGCCGCGGATCTGGAAGCGGAGTTCGCGGAACTGGGGGGCTGGGAAGCGGAGTCCGACGCCTCCCGTCTGCTCCAGGGGCTGGGCATCGGCACCGAGCTGCACTATGACCTGATGGCCGCCACCGATCCCCGGCTGAAGGTGAAGGTGCTGCTGGCCCAGGCCCTGTTTGGCAATCCGGACATCGTCATGCTGGACGAGCCCACCAACAACTTAGACATTGAAGCCATCAACTGGCTGGAGGACTTCCTGCTGGACTTCCCGGGCATGGTCATCGCCGTGTCCCATGACCGTCACTTCTTAAATACCGTCTGCACCCACACCGTGGATATTGACTACGGCAAGATCAAGATGTACGTGGGCAACTACGACTTCTGGTATGAGTCCTCCCAGATGGTTCAGGCCATGATCCGCAACAAGAACAAGCGCAACCAGGAGAAGATCGAAGAGCTGCAGCTGTTCATTCAGCGTTTCTCCGCCAACAAATCCAAGGCCAAGCAGGCCACCGCCCGCCGGAAATTGCTGGACAAGCTGACGGTGGAGGAGATGCCCTGCTCCACCCGCCGGTATCCCTTCGTGGGCTTCCAGCAGGAGCGGGAGCTGGGCAAGGACGTGCTCACAGTGAAGGACGTTTCCGTCACCGTAGACGGGGTGAAGCTGCTGGATAAGGTCTATTTCTCCGTAAACCGTACCGACAAGATCGCCTTTGTGGGCGAAAACGAGCTGGCCCAGACCGCCCTGTTTCAGATCCTCATGGGCGAACTGGAGCCGGACGAGGGCAGCGTCAAATGGGGCGTTTCCACCATCCGCAGCTATCTGCCCAAGGACAACAGCCCTTACTTTGACGGCAACAAAATGGAGCTGCTGGACTGGCTCCGCCAGTACTCCGCCAAGAAGGACGATGTGTACCTCCGGGGCTTCCTGGGCCGGATGCTCTTCAGCAACGAGGATGTGTTCAAGCCCGTGGACGTGCTCTCCGGCGGCGAGAAGGTCCGGTGCATGCTCAGCAAAATGATGCTCTCCGGGGCCAACGTGGTGCTGCTGGATCAGCCCACCAACCATCTGGACATGGAATCCATCCAGGCGGTAAACAAAGGGCTGGAAGCCTTCCCCGGGGTGGTGCTGCTTGCCTCCCACGACCACGAAATGCTTACCTCGGTGTGTAACCGGGTCATCGCCTTCCAGAGCGACGGCACCATCGTAGACCGTTACGGCACCTACGATGACTACCTGAACTGGATGGCGGAAAACAAGAAGCAGTAAGCAGATACAGGAGAATCGGATCTATGGAAAAAATCTTAGACATTATCACCTCCAAAATGGAGCAGGCCTTTGCCGACGCGGGCTACGATCCCGCTTTCGGCCGGGTGACGGTTTCCAACCGTCCGGACCTGTGTGAATACCAGTGCAACGGTGCCCTGGCCGCCGCCAAGCAGTGCAAGTGCGCCCCCATCCAGATCGCCAAGGCCGTTGTAGGAAAGCTGGACGCCGGGGACTACAGCCTGGTGGAAGCGGTCATGCCCGGCTTCATCAACCTGAAGCTCAGCGACCGCTTCCTGGTGGAGTACCTTCAGCAAATGCGTACCGCGGAGGATTTCGGCGTGGAAAAAATCGGCGCGGGCAAGACCATTGTGGTGGACTACGGCGGTCCCAACGTGGCCAAGCCCCTGCACATCGGCCATCTGCGCAGCGCCATCATCGGAGAAAGCCTGAAGCGGCTGTACAGATTTATGGGATACCAGGCTATCGGCGACATTCACCTGGGAGACTGGGGCCTGCAAATGGGCCTGATTATTGCCGAGCTTCAGGAGCGTCAGCCGGAGCTTTGCTACTTTGACAAGGACTTCACCGGCCCCTACCCCACCGAGGCCCCCTTCACCATTTCTCAGCTGGAAGAGATCTACCCCGCCGCCTCCGCCAAGAAGAAGGAGGACGAGGACTTTGCCCACCGGGCCCACACCGCCACCTTTGAGCTGCAGCAGGGCCGCCCGGGCTACCGGGCCATCTGGCAGCATATTATGAAGCTTTCTGTGGCGGATATGACCAAGATCTACGACAGCCTGGACGTCCACTTTGAGTCCTGGCTGGGGGAAAGCGACGCCGACCCCTTCATTCCCGCCATGATTCAGGACATGAAGGACAAGGGCCTCACCGTTATGAGCGACGGCGCTCTGGTCATTCCCGTGGCGGAAGAGGGGGATAAGAAGGAAGTGCCCCCCTGCATTCTGGTGAAATCCGACGGTTCCTCCATTTACGCCACCACAGACCTGGCTACCATGGTTCAGCGGATGCGGGACTGGAACCCGGACAAGATCCTGTACCTGACGGACAAGCGCCAGAGCCTGCACTTTGAGCAGGTGTTCCGGGCCGCCCGGAAGGCGGGGATCGTAAAGCCGGAGACGGAGCTGGAGCACGTAGGCTTCGGCACCATGAACGGCAAAGACGGCAAGCCCTTCAAGACCAGAGAGGGCGGCGTCATGCGCTTAGAGCAGCTGCTTGCGGATATGACCGCCTTTGTCCGGGCCAAGGTGGTGGAAAACCAGATTGTCTCCGATGAAGAAGTGGACGATACCACCGCGAAAATCGCCCTGGCGGCCCTGAAATACGGGGACCTGAGCAACCAGCCCACCAAGGACTATATCTTTGATATGGACCGGTTCGCCGCCTTTGAAGGCAACACCGGCCCCTACATTCTCTACACCATCGTGCGGGTCAAATCCATTTTGTCCAAATACGGCGACTGGCAGCACCTGCCCATTCGAACCCCCAACAACAGCTATGCCAAGGATCTGATGCTTGCCGTCACCAAGCTGGGGCCCACTTTGGAGGCCGCGCTCAAGTCCTCCTCCCCCAACCTGATCTGCGCCTATATCTACGAGCTGGCAGGGTGCGTCAACAAGTTCTACCACGAGACCCCCATCCTGAAGGAAGAAAACCAGGAGGTCAAAGCCGGTCACATCGCTCTGATCGGCCTTGCCAAGGATGTGCTGGAATGCTGCATCCACCTGCTGGGCTTCTCCGCTCCCGAGAAAATGTAATCCTTTTTCAGCGCCGTTCCATTTGGAACGGCGCTCAGGCTGTCGAAAAACCCGAAAGGGCTTTTCGACAGTAAGGGCAGATCCAAAGCGCCCTAAGCGCTTTGGACTAGCCCTTATTGCAGGGAAACTGCGCGCACGCCCAGAGGGCGCACACTACGTTTCCCTGAGCGGGTATTTTTGTCAGGCGCATGTCCTGACAAAAACGATCAAAATAATTCGCCGCCACGGCGAATAGGTTTTTCTCATTGCGGATCGCTGTATTTTTTCGCCTTCACGGCGAAAAAATAGACTCCCTTGAAAGCCAAGGCTTTCAAGGGAAGAACTGAAGTTTTGCAAGCCAATGGGCTGTCCCAATAACTTCCGGCCAGGGCTTCTTTGCGCACTTTCTAAAATTTCCTGGTCATACTTTTTCGACAGTCTGAGCGCCGTTCCATTTGGAACGGCGCTGTTTTTCATTGTGTATGGTTTTCCCCTTCCCGGGAATGATGAAACTATGCAAGCACCGCCCCAGGGAGGGGAAATGTTTGTAGAAATCGCCTATTGACTCGGTGTATTTTTATCGATATAATATTATTGAAACCAAGAAAGGAGCACCTTCCATGAAAGTCGCTTTTTTTGACGCCAAGCCCTACGACATGCCCGGATTTGACCGTTTCGCTGCCGGTACGGACTTGGAGATAAAATATTTTGAAACCAAGCTCAGCGAGGACACCGTCTCCCTGGCCGCCGGCTTTGACGCTGTGTGCGTATTCGTCAACGACACCGTAAACGAAGGGGTGGTCAATCGTCTCTACGACCTGGGCGTCCGGGTCATTGCCCTGCGGTGCGCCGGATTTAATAACGTAGACACCCGAGCCTGCTTCGGCAAGATCCACGTCTACCGGGTCCCCGCCTACTCCCCCTACGCAGTGGCCGAACACGCCATGGCCATGCTGCTGACCCTGAACCGGAAGATTCACAAAGCTTACAACCGAACCCGGGAATTCAACTTCAGCCTGTCCGGCCTGTCCGGTTTTGACCTTCACGGCAAGACCGTGGGCATTGTGGGCACCGGCAAGATCGGACGGATCTTTGCCGACATTTGCAAGGGCTTCGGCATGCACATCCTGGCCTACGACAAGTTCCCCGTCCAGAATTCCGGCCTGAATTACGTGGAGCTGCCGGAGCTGTTCGCCAAATCCCACATTCTCTCCCTCCACTGCCCCCTGACCGACGAGACCTACCACTTGATTAACGACGATACCGTAGAGATGATGAAGCCCGGCGCGGTGATCATCAACACCTCCCGGGGCGCCCTTATCGATACGGAATCTCTGATCAACGGCCTGAAAACCCAGATCATCGGCGGCGCCGGACTGGATGTGTACGAGGAAGAAGGGGATCTATTCTATGAGGATCAGTCCGCCCGGATCGTCCACGACGACAACCTGGTGCGCCTCATCGCCATGCCCAACGTGATCGTCACCAGCCACCAGGCCTTCCTGACCCAGGAGGCCCTGAGCAACATTGCCGAGACCACCGTGGATAATCTTCTCCGGTTCTCCCGGGGGGAGGGCAATCCGGATACGGAGGTCTGCTACCGCTGCCAGCGCCAGGAAAGCTGCCGGAAGGAACGGCAGAAAAAGTGCTTTTAAAGGCCAGTCCCTAACCGCTTTCCACAAAGGCGTACCGTTTTTCCTCGGTACCTTAGTGTAAAATATTAATTGGCAAAAAAAGAGGCAGGGCAAAACAGCCCTACCTCTTGCAACCAAGTGATATCAT
>CALWXR010000058.1 GCA_944385535.1 uncultured Oscillospiraceae bacterium | reverse complement strand
CAAGACTGACATTAAGACGAAATTAAGATACCCATGGGACATGAGGTGTAATTTACCCTTGACAAATCTCTTTCCAGCATTACGCAGGTTTTTTTCATACACATACACCTCTACAGTAAACTCCGAGAACATCCTTTCCCGTGGATGAACGCGCGGGCAATTATGCGAACATACCGGTCTTGGGCGTCCTCTAAAAGGAATAACAACTGACCGGCAGAAAAAAACACACCCCGGGAAAAAAATCTCGAAAAAAATCCGCCTCTGCCATGGCTCGGCCCATCAAACGGCAGCTCCCGGAAGCGGCGGATATAAGAAAACGGCGCTGTCTCAAAGGGAACGTTTTGAGACAACGCCTTGTGCAATTTATGGAGCGGGCAGGGGGGCAGTCCTTCAGCAGCGGTTCCAACTGCTCAGGCGCATGGCCTTACACAGCAATCCCCCTTTTTTCAAATACGATCATACTTCCGGGGATTACGCGAATTGGATGCTCCATTGGAACGGAATTCTTATACCGATTCTCTTTTAATATCTTTCCTCTAAATGAGCAGATTTGAAAAACACACAATTTCGGAATTGCACTGGAGCGGGAGCTCCCAAGGCTCCAAAAGTGTAAAGGGAGCTGGCCCGCAGGGGCTGAGGGATTGTGCAGTGAAATGCTGCGAATTCGCCCCCACTCCGGCGAAAAGGGAAGCGCCCCGCCGCGTCAATCCCCCAGTCACGGCTTCGCCGTGACAGCTCGCTGCGGCGAGCCCGGTCGCGGCTCTGACTGCTCACTTACGCTGTCATTCACTACCGCGACTGCGCTTGGCTTACCCTTTACACAAGGGGGCCTTTGGCTGCTTCCTTTTTCTGCAATTTGTGTACAATTTGAATTTGCTCATTTAGAGATCTTTCATCAAGAAATTGTTTTTTTCGAAACAATTTCCTGTTTTTATACATATTGTAAAACCAGAATTGACATTTTCCCGGCAAACTGCTATACTGCCCTCATACAGGCCCCTTTGGCCGCAGTTGAAAAAAAGGAGGAACAGTGTGAAAACAGACATTACGATCACCTACATCGGCGGCGGCTCCAAGCAGTGGGCCAGGGTATTCATGGCGGATCTGGCTGCTTCGGAGGGGCTTTCCGGGGAGATCCGTCTGTATGACATCGACATGGAGGCCGCCCTGCGCAACGCCGCCATCGGCGAACGGATCCCCCAGGATCCCAACACCCGCTCCGTATTTCGCTACCGGGTCTGCCAGAACCTGGAGGAAGCTTTGACGGGAACGGATTTCGTGATCATTTCCATCCTCCCGGGCACCTTCCGGGAAATGCGCAGCGACGTTCACGCCCCGGAGGCCTTCGGCATTTACCAGAGCGTGGGGGACACCGTAGGTCCCGGCGGCGTGCTCCGGGCCATGCGGTCGGTGCCGATTTACGAAGAATTCGCCCGGAAGATCCGGGACATCTGCCCCCGGGCCTGGGTGCTGAACCTGACCAACCCCATGTCCATTTTGGTCAAGACCCTCTATGATGTGTTCCCGGGAATCAAGGCCTTCGGCTGCTGCCATGAGGTCTTTCACGCCCAGGAACTTCTGTGCCGGGTGCTGTGGGAGATCAAAGGGATCCAGGCCACCCGCCGGGAACTGTACACCGACGCCAGCGGCATCAACCACTTCACCTGGATCACCGAGGCACGATATCGGGATACGGATCTGCTGGCCCTGCTGCCGGAATTCATGGAGCGGTTCTATGAGGAAGGCTATTACGAAAGGCCGGGAGCCAGATTTGCCTTCCGGGAGGATCCCTTCGCCTACGGCAACAAGGTCAAGCTGGATCTGTACCGCCGTTACGGCGCTCTGGCCGCGGCGGGCGACCGGCATCTGGTGGAATTCCTGCCCAATACATGGTACGCCGCCGATCCCCAGACGGTGAAGGACTGGCAATACAACCTGACCACCGTGGACTACCGGGAGGCCCAGCAGGCAGCTCTGGTGGCCCAGACCATTGAAATGGCCCAGGGGCGGCAGCCCTTCCCGGTGAAGCGCTCCGACGAGGAGGCCGCGGATCTGATTAAGGCCCTGCTGGGCTTTGATACCATCGTCTCCAATGTGAATCTGCCCAATGCCGGTCAAATGCCTCAGCTGCCCCTGGGCAGCGTGGTGGAGACCAACTGCGTATTCTCCAACGGGATGATCCGCCCTGTCACCGCCAAGCCCCTGCCCACCGCCGCGGCAAATCTGGTGCTGCGCAACTGTCTGAACATCGACACCACCTACGAGGGCATCCGCCGGCGGGATCTGGGAACCATATTCCTTGCCTTCGCGAACCAGCCTCTGTGCGGCTCCCTTACCCTGTCCCAGGCGGAGGAACTGTTCCGGCAGATGTGTCTGAATACCCGGGAATACCTGGATCCCTGGTTCGACCTGGACGGCTGGTTCGGCGGCTGACCCCGGTCAGAATAAAAATGGCCGTATTTCAAAATATGCTTATTGACTTGATTCAGCAAAGGCTCAGCCAGTGCCGGTGAGAAAGGAGTGTTCGTTGGTTCCTCCGGGCTTCCCTGAAAAATTACAGGCTTAAGTCTGGGCAGTGATTGGGATGCTGTGTACCGATTCGGGCACCGTACCCATTCAGCGGTGAAAGGGTATACCGGCACCTACCAAGTGCGCGCCGGGAGGGGTCCGGGGAGGGCGGCTCTGGCGCGGGAGCTGGCCAGCGTTCAGCGCCTCCCCGGTCGGCTTCTTTGCTTCCTTTCTTGCCGAGACAAGAAAGGAAGGCCCCCGGCAGGGTAGGGGAGCACTCGGACGAGGGAGGGGCCAAACCTTTCCCGCATTTGCATCATTCTTTCGGATAGAAAATCTGGTTTCTTGCGGAAGCTGAGTCAACCAGATAAGCATATTTCGAAAAAACAGCCAACCAGGGCTCCCGCGCTTCGGGCCTTTTCCTGTATCTTAGAATTCTGCCCGGTAAGGCCGGCGCGTCCATACTGTTTCCATGTTCCAAACAAAAAGAACTACCTGTGATCGGGTGGTTCTTTTCGTTTTGGCATGGTATTGGACATGGGCGGCAACAGAACGCGGCCATGGTTTGGGGCAGTCTCTGCAGGTGGAAAAAGACGAATCCTTTATTGTTTTGTAAGAAAAGAATACTGTTTGGCGGCAAGCTGCTTTTTTATCAGACTTGATAAGGAATGGGATCCATCTTCAACACAGGAATAGGGCAGAATGAAGGCTCGTGCCGGAGTCATGTACAAATAGGCGGCAGTTTTTCCGAAGTAAACATGGTGAACATCTTTCCAGGCGTAATCCGCCTGTTCCCGGTCGTTTTCCACACGAATGCCATTTGCTTGACCGCTTAAGCGCAGTGTGTAGACCTTCTTCGGCAGTCCCAGGGTTTTCACCTGCTTGTGAAGAGAAGATAGGAAGGCGGCAAAGTAGGACAGGGGCATCCCCAGACCGACAATCAAAAGCACCGTCCCCAGCATGACGGCCCCCTCCACATGGTGCATCAGAAAGCAGATCAGAGCGCAAAAACCCAGAATGCTTGCAAAGGTAACGGGGGCGCGCCACATTTTCCGCCGGCGGAAGATGTCAAATCGGGAGAAGCGTTTGAATTCCTCCGGAGTCAGCTGTACTTCAATGGTCATGCCAAGACCCTCCATCTCATTGTTGATGAATTCAGTATAACACAATCGATCCCGGCGGGCAATGACATTTTCCTTGCGGAAATCCAAAAAAAATGCTAGACTAAAAGAAAAATACCCGCTGACGGAAATCCCATCTTCCTAAGAAAGAGGCGGTTTGGTGAAACTGAAAATCTTTACAAAAATGACCATGCTGAACCGGATCATCGGTTTTCTGATTGCGTTCTGTACCACCATCATCCTTCAAATGGCCATCAGCCAGTATCAGAGCGCCCATGTTCTGGAGCCCCTGGAGGAGCGGACGGAAAGCATCCAGTTCATCAGCCAATTCCTTAACGATGTGGAAGGCTGCATCCTGGCCCTGGAGGATTACCGCTGGGACTTTGGGGATACACAGGCTCTGGTGGATACGCTGAAACAGCAGCAGGAATCCGCTGCCCGCCTTCTGAAGGAGATTGACATGGATCTGTCCTCCGTCAGCGAGGAACAGTATCTGCTGGCCAACGCCGTGGCCACCACCTACGGAACCTTTTCTTTGACAGTGGATGACATAAGATCGTATTTGCTTTCCGGCGAGAACGACGCGGCTTCTCAGCTTTACTACCAGCGGGCAGCGCCCTGCGGAGACTATCTGCGGCAATATACCCAGCAGCTTCTGGAACGGGCGATCCGGGATAACCAGAACAACTACGTCCAGCTGAACCGGCTGAATGAACGGCTGAAGCAGATCCAGTCCGTGGTTCTGATCCTTTGCCTGATCCTGGGCGTGATCCTGA
The DNA here is from genome assembly GCA_944385535.1 of uncultured Oscillospiraceae bacterium. GTDB lineage: Bacteria > Bacillota > Clostridia > Oscillospirales > Oscillospiraceae > Faecousia. The sequence goes on along the minus strand of CALWXR010000058.1, from coordinate 13,295 downwards.
TTATTTCCCTGCTGGCCTTGCTCTGGTCCGTTAAGGATATGGCAAGGGCTTCCCGGGAGATCAGCCTGGGCAATTTTGACACGCCGGATGTGGACGAAACTCTGGAAGACGAGATTGGCCAGATGGCCAGAGCGTTCAATGAAATGAAGCACTCCATGAAGCAGCAGGTGCGGCTGCTGGAGGAGAAGATTCAAATGGAGCAGGAGCTGCTGCGCAAAGAAAAGGAGGCGCTGGAGTACCAGACGCTGATGGAGCGGGAAAAGCTTCAGCAGCTGCGCAGTCAGATCAACCCCCATTTCCTGTTCAATACCCTGAACGTGATCATGTATACCTCCTGGCAGGAGGGAGCCGTCGGAACCCATTCTCTGATCAGCTCCCTGAGCAAACTGTTTCGCTATGCCCTGGGAAGCAATGACGTCCAGGTGCCCCTGTCCCGGGAGGTCAACATTGTGGACGCCATTTATTCGCTGTATCACGCCCGGTTTGGGGACCGGCTTCGTATGCAGTGGCGGATCAGTCCGGATGTGGATCTGACGGAGACCCTGGTGCCGTCCTTTATTTTACAGCCTCTGGTGGAGAATTCCTTTAAGCACGGCCTGGCGCCCAAGGAAAAGGGGGGCTGCGTGGAAGTTTCCATCTCGGCGGAGGAAGGCGCCCTGGTGATTCTGGTGAAGGACGACGGCGTGGGCATGACGGCCGAGGAGCTGGAGCGGCTGCGGAAGAATCTGCAAAACCCTCCCACCACCGGGGAACACATCGGCATATACAATGTGGCGGCCCGGCTGCGGCTGTGGGGCGGGGAATATGGATTGGATATCCAATCGGAGCAAGGGACGGGAACCACCGCGGCGCTGCGGCTGCCGTTGGTGACCATGACAGAAGAGGAGGCCGAAGATGATCAAAATACTGATCGCTGACGATGAACAATTTGAGCGGGCGATGATGGCGGAGATTGTAGACAGCCGGTTTCCTCACGAAGCCCAGTGCAGGATGGCGGAAAACGGACGCAGGGCGGTGGACGTGGCTTCCTTATGGGAGGCGGACATCATTCTGATGGACATTGAAATGCCCGGTATCAACGGCATCGACGCGGCAAAACAGATCCTTGCCCTGTGCCCGGACTGCAAGATCATCTTTGTCACCGCCTACAGCCTGTTCACCTACGCCCATGAGGCGGTGAAGCTGGGAGCTTGCGACTATATTCTCAAGCCCATCGACCCGGATGATGTGGAACAGGCCGTCCGCCGGGCGGCGGCCCAGGCGGAAAGCCACCGGCAGCTGCGGGCCATGGCGCCGGAGGGGGCTTCCTTCCGGGAGGAAGAGACGTACGATAAGACCACTGCCCTGATGGGGAAGGTGATCAAATATCTCCAGCACAATTACATGCGTTACGACATTTCCCTGGATTCCGTCAGCGCCATTGTGAATATGAACAGCTCCTATTTTTCCACCCAGTTCAAGCGGGCCTTTGATGTCAATTTTGTGGACTACCTGACAGACTTGCGGATCAGCGCCGCAAAAGAACTTTTGTCCGATCCCCTGCGGCCCGCGGCGGAGGTGGCGGGCATGGTGGGCTATGAAAGCGCCAATTATTTCGCCCGGGCCTTTAAAAAGCGGACGGGAATGACGCCTACGGAATACCGGCGGCTTCAAGCCAGGGAAGGGAAGGACGACAGCCTATGAAGAAGCCTTATCTGGCCGCCGTTTTTCTTCTTCTGCTGGCGCTGCTTCTTCCCGGCTGCGCTCTGGAAGAAGAGGAGGACACTCTGCCCCTTCTGATCCTGCGCTATGCGGACAATCAGCCAGAGGACTATCCTACAACAAAAGCGGCGGAGTACTTTGCCCAGCTGATGGAGGAGCGGACCCATGGGAAGATCCTGATCCGGGTCTATCCCAACGGGGAGCTGGGAGATGAAAATCGGGTTCTGGAGCAGGTGCAGTTCGGCGGCATTGACATTGCCCGCATCTCCATGGGTACGTTATCCGATTACTATCCCGGTATTGAGGTGCTGGCGCTGCCCTATCTGTATGATGACGCGGATCATATGTGGCGGGTTTTGGACGGAGAGATTGGAGAAGAATTTCTCGCAAGCTCCCGCCAGGCGGATGTGATCGGACTGAGCTGGTTTGACGCGGGAGCCAGAAGCTTTTACACCAGGGAACCGATTACCTGCCTGGAGGATCTGGCAGGTCTGAAGATCCGGATTCAGGAATCCGACCTGATGCAGCGCATGGTGGAATGTTTGGGGGCAGTGCCTCTGAAAATCCAGTACGGCGACGTCTATTCCGCCCTGCAAACTGGAAAAATCGACGGGGCGGAGAACAACTGGCCCAGTTATGAATCCACGGGACACTTTGAGGCGGCTACCTATTTTTTGCGGGACGAGCATTCCCGACTGCCGGAAATGCAGGTCATCAGCACCGTGGCTTTGGATAAGATCGCCCAGATTGATGAGGACTATGTAACGATCCTCAAAGAATGCGCAAAGGAATGCGCCCTCTATGAGCGGGAGCTTTGGAAGGAACGGGAAGTGGAAGCGGAAGAACGGGTAAGAGAGCTTGGCGTTACCGTCACGGAGCTTTCTGCGGAGGAGCTGGAAAAATTCCGGGAGGCGGTTCAGCCCCTGTATGACAGCTATCCGGAAGAGGATCAGCGGATTATCGACCAGATCCGAAACAGTTGAAGGAATCGCGCGACCCCCTCAAAGACGCGAAAGCGGCGTCTTTGAGGGGGTCCTTCGTCAAAGTGTTAAAAAATTATGAATGCGGGTTGTGGGGGATGCCCAAAGGCAAGTTGCACATTTTTTGGATTAATAGCACAAGTTTTGGAAGGTATTGCAAGACTTTTTTGGTTTTGATAGACTGAATACAACCAAGGCGGAAGATTGTGCAGCCGCCTTAAAAACTACAGCGAAAGCTGAAAAACAGGAGGAAAAAATATGAAAAAGCTGCTTGCAATGCTGCTGGCTCTGGTCATGGTTCTGTCCCTGGCCGCCTGCGGCGGTTCCACCACCGGGGCAACAGAAGCCCCCGAAAATGACGCCTCTGCGGCGGCCGGCGACACCGGCGCTGACGGGGACGCGTCCAACGATCCGGCGGTGACCCTGGTTTATGCCGAGGTCAACCCTCTTGACTCCATCGTGGGCCAGACCGCTACCTACTTTGCCGAGCAGGTATCCGAGCTCACCGGCGGCACCGTGACCCTGGACATCCAGGCTTCCGGCGTTCTGGGTTCTGAGAACGACGTTCTGGACAACATCCTGGCCGGCGGCGACACCATCGACATGTCCCGGATCTCCGCGTTCGCCCTGACCAGCTACGGCGCTCAGAAGTCCGTGCTGCTCAGCCTGCCCTTTACCTTTGTTTCCCGGGATCACTACTGGAACTTCGCCAACTCCGAGCTGGCCCCTGAGTTCCTGAACGAGCCCCAGGAGCTGGGCCTGCCCATCCGGGGCGTGTTCTACGGGGAGGAAGGCTTCCGTCACTTCTTTACCGTGGATCCCATCACCGGCGTTGACGATCTGGCCGGTATGAAGCTGCGGGTTTCCAATGACCCGGTTATGAACGGCCTGGTGGAGAGCCTGGGCGCGTCTCCCACGGTGGTTTCCTTCGGCGAGCTGTATTCCGCTCTGCAGTCCGGCGTCTGCGACGGCGCTGAGCAGCCCATTGCCAACTATAAGTCCAACGCCTTCCAGGAAGTCGCTCCTTATCTGATCCTGGATGGGCACACCCTGGGCGCTGTCCAGGTGGTCATTACCGACAACGCCTGGGCCAAGCTGACCGCCGATCAGCAGAACGCCATTATGGAGGCCGGTAAGCTGGCCCAGCAGTTTAACGCCGATCTGTCCGAAGAGGAAGAAAACAAGGTTCTGGAGGCGCTGAAGGAGGAAGGCGTTACCGTTATCGACGGTGTGGATAAGGCCGCTCTGGCTGAGTCCTGCGCGGATGTGATTAGCAGCAATATCCCCGCCGGTCTGGAGGAGCTGTATCAGCAGATCAGCGAAATGCAGTAAGGTAACATAACGGGTGAAAACGGGGCGCGGGGGTTTGCCCTGCGCCCTGTAATCCTTTAAGGAGGTATGAAAGAGCGATGCCTAACGTTTTTAAGACTTTGGATAAGCTGCGGCCGGTGTACGATGTGACGGATAAAGTGGTCATGTTCCTTTGCAAGCTGCTGCTGGTCGCGGATATCTGCATCTCCGCCTATTCTGTGGCGGGCCGCCTGATCGGCGGCATGGAGCTGCCAAGCGGCGGCTTTGTGCGGGATATCATCCCGCTGCTGAAGGATCCCTCCTGGACGGAGGAAGTGGTGCTGACGCTGATGAGCTACATGGCGGTTCTGTCAGCGGCCATCGCCATCCGTCACGAGAAGCACATCCGTATGGACGCCTTTGATCCGTTTTTGCCGAAAAAGGTCCTTCTGGTCCTGAATATCCTTTCTGACATCGCGATCCTGGTTCTGGGCGTGATCATGCTGGTTGTGGGCTGGAAGTACGCCGCCGGTCTGGGTTCCTTCGGCAAGTATGTGTCCATGCCCTGGCTGAGCAAGTTCTGGATGTATTTCCCGGTTCCTCTTGCGGGCTTCGCCATGATTATATTTGAGATCGAGCGGCTGTACGCCCATATCAAATCGGTTTTTGTAAAGAAGGAGGCAGTGTAACATGACGCAAGAAAATATAGCGATCGCAATTCTGCTGGTCTCTTTCCTGGGCATGATCGTTTTGCGCTTTCCCATTGCTTACGCGGTGGCCCTTTCCTCCGTATTCTGCCTGACCTATTTGGGCAAGGATCTGGCCATTGTCTGCCAGCAGATGGTCAAGGGCATTTCCTCTTACTCTCTGATGGCGGTTCCCTTTTTCATCACCATGGGCGTGCTCATGGGTTCCGGCGGTATTTCCGATAAGATTGTCGCCTTTGCCAATGCCTGCGTGGGCTGGATGCGGGGCGGCTTGGGCGCGGTCAATGTTCTGGACTCCTTCTTCTTTGGCGGCATCTCCGGCTCCGCCGCTGCCGATACCGCTTCCCTTGGCTCCATCCTGATTCCCATGATGGTAGACCAGGGATATGATCCGGATTTTGCCACCGGTCTGACTATTTCCTCCTCCGTGGAAGGCATTCTGGTTCCTCCCAGCCACAACATGGTCATCTACGCTACCGCCGCGGGCGGCATTTCCGTAGGCTCCCTGTTCCTGGCGGGTTACCTCCCCGGCGCGCTGCTGGCCGCCTCCTTGATGGCGGGTACTTATATTATCTCCGTCCGGCGCAACTATCCCAAGGGGGATAAGTTCAGCATTACCAACCTGTTTAAGCAGCTGTTTACCTCTATCTGGGCCTTGGGCGCTATTTTGATCGTTGTGGTGGGCGTTATGCTGGGCTGGTTTACCGCTACGGAGTCCGCCGCTATCGCGGTGTTCTACTCCCTGTTCGTTTCTGTGGCCGTTTACAAGGGCCTGGATTGGAAGGGCGTGTGGAGAGAGCTGGGCAGCGCCGTGGATACATTGTCCGTGGTGATGATCCTTATCGCGACTTCCTCCATTTTCGGCTACTGCCTGACCACGCTGCATCTGCCCCAGAAGGCTTCCGATCTGCTCATGAGCATCAGCAGCAATCCCATCGTTCTTCGGCTGCTGATCAATGTGATCCTGCTGTTCCTGGGCATGATTATGGACATGGCACCCATCATCCTGATCACCACGCCCATTTTGCTGCCTGTGGCCCAGGCCACCGGTATGGACCCTGTCACCTATGGCATTATGCTGATGCTCAACTGCGGCATTGGCTTGCTGACCCCGCCTGTAGGCTCCGTTTTGTTCATCGGCTCCGCCGTTGCCAAGCGGCCGATTATGAACGTGGTCAAGGGAACGCTTCCCTTCTATGTGTGCATGCTGGTGGCATTGATGATGATTACCTTCATTCCCGACATCACCCTGCTGCTGCCAAAGGTCTTTGGCGGATATGTTCCCGTGGGTGGCTGAATTCGCAAGGCCTGCGGTTTTTGCCGCAGGCCTTTTTATAAGGTGTGATGGTTATGAATCAAACAAGAACGGAAAATCAGTTAATCGCCGGAACCATGGTGACCTTTGGGATCAGCGGCGCTACTTGCCTGGCTTTGGGGTCGCTGGTTCCCTTCTTTCGGGAATCTTACCAATTAAGCTATGACATTGCCGGGATGCTGGTCTCCTTGCAATCGGTGGGCAACCTTTGCGCCATTGCGCTTATGGGCGTACTGCCCGCCTTCCTGGGGCGGCGGAAATCGGTGTTGCTTACGTCTGTCTGGATGGCCGTGGCCTACCTTTTCATCACCACAGGATGGGGCGGAGCGGTGCTGCTGCCTGCCGCCTGCTTGTTTATGGGACTGGCCAAGGGGGGAAACGCCAATTTCGCCAATACCATGATGTCCACCCTGCCTGGGAAGAAAGCCTCCGTTGGCTACAATCTGGCCCATGGCGCGTATGCGGTGGGGGCGCTCCTGTCGCCGCTGCTGGTCATTGCCTGCACAGTCAAAAATTTTAACGGCTGGCGAATCGCCACGGCTTTGCTGCTGGGTTTGTGCGTGATACAGCTTGTCAGCTACGCCCTGGTTCCCCTGCCGGAAGAAACAATCCGCAAGGGGGTCAAGTCCATTGACCGGTCCTTTTTGAAAAGCAGATCCTTTTGGCTGGCAGCGGCGATCCTGTTTTTCTATGTTTCCACCGAATATGCCATTAACGGCTGGCTGGTCACCTATTTTCAGGATATGGGGATCCTGAGCGATACCATGTCCCAGATGATGAGCAGCCTGCTGTGGCTGGTCATGTTCATAGGGCGGATGATCGGCGCGGTGATCGTGGGAAAGGTGTCCCGGAAAGCCCTGCTGGTAGCCGACGGCGTGGGGCTGACGGTGTTTTTCCTGCTGGTGTTTTTCAGCAGAAGCCAGCTGCCGATTGTTTTTGGAATTATTGGCGTGGGGCTTTTTCAGGCTACCATTTATACCTCCGCCATGGCCCTGGGCACGGAAGCGGTGCGGGGCAATGACCTGGGGGTCAGCTGGATGATCCTGGCCGGTTCCGCCGGCGGAATTCTCGCTCCCGCTACCGTTGGCTTTGTGGCCGAGCGGGCGGGGATTCAATACGGAATGGGTGTGGTGGCGGTTTTGACCGTGGCCCTTCTGGTTACCATTTTACTCAGCGTAATATCCAAAGGAGGAAATGACCAATGAAAATGAACGCAGACGCTCTGAAAAACCGGGCCCAGTGGGAAAAAGCGGAGGTAAAATTGCCGTCCTTTGACTGGCAGAAGATGTGTGAGGCCACAGACCGGCATCCGACTTGGGTACACTTCGGCGCGGGAAACATTTTCCGGGGCTTTATCGCCAAATTGCAGCAGGATCTGCTGAACGCCGGATTGGTGGAGGAGGGGATCGTGGCCGCCGACACCTTTGACTACGACATCATTGACAAGATCTATGCGCCCTATGACTCTATGACCATGCTGGTCAGCCTCCTGCCTGACGGGTCTATGAAAAAAGAAGTGGTGGCTTCCGTTGCCAGAGGCCTTCGGGCGGGAAAGAACTTCCCGGAGGATCTGGAAGCGCTGAAGGAAGTTTTCCGGAATCCCTCTTTGCAGATGATCTCCTTTACCATTACGGAAAAGGGCTACGCCCTGAAGAATATGAACGGGGAATTCTTCCCCTTCGTGCTGGCGGATTTTGAAAACGGTCCGGACAACTGCAACCATGCCATGTGCATGGTCACTGCCCTGCTTTACCAGCGATTCCAGGCGTGCAAAGCGCCTCTGGCCGTGGTGAGCATGGATAACTGCTCCCACAATGGAGAAAAGCTCCGCGCTTCTATTATGACCGTTGTAGACAAATGGCTGGAAAAGGGCTATGTGACCGAAGCCTTTGCCGCCTGGATCCGGGATGAGAACATGGTTTCCTTCCCTTGGTCTATGATCGACAAAATTACCCCCCGGCCTGCCAAAGTGGTGCAGGACGCTCTGCGGGCGGCGGGAATCGAAGGGATGGAGCCCATCATTACTGGCAAGAATACCTTCATCGCCCCCTTTGTCAACGCCGAACAGCCCCAGTATCTGGTGGTGGAGGATCGATTCCCCAACGGCCGCCCGCCTCTGGAGAAGGCCGGGGTCTATCTGTGCGACCGGGAGACGGTAAACCAGACCGAGACCATGAAGGTCACCACCTGCTTGAATCCTCTGCACACGGCCCTGGCGGTATTTGGCTGCATGCTGGGCTATGACTCCATTGCCGGGGAAATGCGGGACAAGGAGCTGAAAAAGCTGGTGGAAGGGATCGGGTATACCGAGGGCCTGCCGGTGGTGGTGGACCCCAAGATCCTTTCTCCTGAGGCATTTATCAAGGAAGTTGTAGAGCAGCGGCTGCCCAATCCTTTTATTCCCGACATGCCCCAGAGAATCGCCACGGATACCAGCCAGAAAGTGCCCATCCGGTTTGGGGAGACCATCAAAAGCTACATGGCCCATCCGGAGAAAAACGCCGGGGATTTGAAATACATTCCTCTGGCTCTCGCCGGATGGCTGCGGTATCTGCTGGCGGTGGATGACCAGGGAGAGGCGTTCACATGCAGCCCTGACCCCATGCTGGAGTCGCTGCAAAGCCAGCTGGAGCCGGTGAAGGTGGGCGACCCCCAGACTGCTTCCGAGGAAGTGCTGCGTCCCATTCTGTCCAACCGGGTGCTGTTCGGGGTGGATTTGTATGAAGCGGGGCTGGCGGAAAAGGTCACCGATTACCTGAAACGGATGCTGGCCGGTCCCGGCGCTGTTCGTGCCACGCTGGAGGAGTTGGTATGACCCAAAAAGGCCGGCGCTGGGTATTTCATGAGAACGCACAGGCCCAAAGCGCCGGGGAAGGCGTGACCCGCCGAATCCTTGCCTACAGCGATTCGCTGATGTGTGTGGAGAACACCTTTCGGAAGGGGGCGGTGGGCGTCCTGCACAGCCACCCCCATACCCAGATCACCTATGTGGTTTCCGGAAGATTCTCCTTCACCATTGACGGTCAAACCAGGATCGTGAGCAGGGGAGACACCATGCTGAAGGAAAACGGCGTGATTCATGGGTGCGCTTGTCTGGAAGATGGGGTCTTGCTGGATATTTTTACGCCCATGCGTGAGGATTTCCTGGAATAGAAAAATCAAAAAAAGCTGTCTCAAACAGGCGTTTTGGGACAGCTTTGTTTTTGAGAAGGACATGGGGCCGCAGATTTTGCCAAAAGGAAAGGGGCTTCACAATGATCTTCACCAGCTCTCCAGACCGGCGCTTCGGCGGCTGCTTACGAAAGTCCATAAGGGCAAAAGCGTATATCCCAAAAGGTGTGCGGCCTTGCAGCGCCTTAATTCCTCCGGATGCCTTGCGGAGGGTTTCCAGGTGTGATATACTTGGATAAGCGGATCAACAAATCAGAATTTGGAGAAAGAGAATGGAAATCGCCGGCGGTGGCTCATGCCTTGCTGGCGCCGTTCGCGGAAAGGAATGGGCATATATGAAAAAAATTATGGGGATCGACTACGGCGACGCCCGCACCGGCGTGGCCGTTTCGGATCTGCTTTGCACCATTGTGGGGAGCACCTATGTGGTGCCCAGCCGGAACACGGACAAGGCGGTGGCCGACATTGTAAAGCTGGCCCGGGATCATCAGGTGGGGCAGATCGTGGTGGGACTGCCGAAAAATATGGACGGCACCGAAGGCAGCCGGGCAGAGCTTTGCCGGGCCTTCGGTGAACGGCTGAGCCGGGAGACCGGCCTGCCGGTGGTCATGTGGGATGAACGCCGAACCACGGTGGAGGCCCACAACATCCTGTCCCAGCACAATTACCACGGCAAAAAGCGGAAGAACACCGTGGACGCGGTGGCGGCTTCCCTGATCCTGGAAGGATATCTGGCCTATCGGAAGGGGCAGGAATGAAAAATAGTCAGGTTTTGCCGGGACGGTAGAAAATCTCCCGCAGCCCGGTTAGAATGAGAAGGCCGCCAAACAGCTTTTTCAAAAGGGCCGTATCCATGCGGCTGCTCAGCCAGGCGCAAAATGCCGCTCCGGCGCAGCCAGCGATGATCGCGGGAAGAAGCTTTGGCAGGGGGAGCGTGCCTTGCCTCCACCGGTACAGGCTGGCGATGAAGGCGGCGGGGAGGAAAAACAGCAGATTGATCCCCCGGGCGGTTTGGGGATCCATGCCCAGCGCCATGGTCAGCCACAGGATCAGAAGGCTCCCTCCGCCGACTCCCAATCCTGTGAGAAAGCCCAGCCCCATCCCCACCGGCAGAGCTACCCAAAAACTATCCGGCACGGAGATAACGGATCCCTCCCCATAAAATCAACATACCCAATCCTCGGTGAAGCCACTTCACCGGGATTTTTTTGCCCCATTTTCCCGCCAGAATCCCGCCCGCGGCGCTTCCGATCAGATAAGGAACCGCTTCCCGCCAGGGAATATGACCGGTGAAGGCGGTCACGGTCAGGGTGACCAGGCAGATGGGGAGGATGATAGAAAGGGAAGCGGGGAACACCTGTTCTTCCTCCAGGGGCGTCAAGGCAGTGAGCAGGGGAACCAGGACCATGCCGCCGCCTGCCCCAAATAAGCCTGCCACCACTCCGGCGGCCAGACCCGCCAGAACAAAGCCCGCATAGTTCGTCTTGCGCAAAAAAACACCTCCTGTGGAAGTGTTTCCACAGGAGGGAAGATTATTCTCAGGTGCCCTGAACGGCTCAGCCGTTGCTGAGAATCAGGTCGGTGGCGATATAGCTGAAGTCCCCGTCGGTGACGGTCATGGCTTCCACGGTGGCGGTATACCACTCGCTGGCATCGGCGGATCTCAGTTCGTTTTCAATCTGATAATCCCGGTAGGTGTAGTCGCTTTCGCCTACGAAGTACATCACATGATAGCCGTACTCGGTCTCCACGATGCCGGTATCGCCGCTGACACGGCTTTCATCAAAGCACCAGTCGTTAAAGTTGGTGACCATCTGGCCGGGGTAGACATTCTCGTACAGGCCGCCGGTGGTGCCGTCGCCGTCGTCGGACTCGGCGTTGGCCAGCTCCGCAAAGCTGTCCTCGGTGGCGTCGCCTTCCTGCCACTGAGCCAGCAGCTCTTCGGCGGCGGTCTTGGCGGCGGCCTTCTCCTCGTCAGAGTAGGTGGTGACGCCGGTGGTCTCGTCGGTGGTGCCGCCGGTGAAGCTGACCAGGATGTGACGGACGTTTACCAGGTTCATGGTGTTATCGTTCATGCCTTCGTAGAAAACCACATAATAGCCGTTGGTGGTAGTGGTTTCCGTACCGTCTTCAGCGGTGGAGGTGGAGGTGCTGGGGATGACGGCCTTGTCTCCCGCCTTCCGGCTGGAATCGGTAACCCAGGAGGAGATGGTGCTGCTGATATAGCTGTAGAGGGTATCCTCATAGGCGGTGCTGGCAGCGGTTTCCCCCTCGTTGACGCTCAAAGCGGCAATGGCGGCGTCCAGTTCCTCCACGGTGGTGATCTCGAAGGAGATCAGGGAATTGGCGGCTTCTTCCGCGGCGGTGACGGAGGCGGCCGTTTCCTCATCGGAATAGGTGGTGTTGCCCTCTTCGTCGGTGGTGCCGCCTTCCAGGAATTTGGAGGCAGCCAGGTAGTAGGAATGGTAGCTGTAAGAAGAGTACTTATCGTAGTTCTCCGCTTCCGCTTCCCGCAGATCTTCGTCGGTATAGGTCAGCTCGTTGGTGTATTCTTCGTAGTAGGCGTCGGCCAGAGTGTTCAGCTCCAGGTACTGCTGATAGCTTTCCAAGGTGGCGCCGTTTCCGTAGTAGGCCTTCAGGTAGGTCTTGGAATTGGTGTAGCCCGCGTAGGAGGCGTAGGCGTCCAGGCTGTCCACGGTGTCGGCAATCTCCTGCTTCCGTTCATCGCTGAGGGTGAAGCCTGCCTCTTCCGCCGCGTCGGCAATGGCGTACACCGACTGGGCGTTGGACTTGGCGGAGTCCAGGAAATCATCTGCCCAGGTTCGGCCGGTTTCCTCGTCCACAAACTGCTCGTCCAGAGGCAGGGTCACGTCCAGACCGAACATGCTGGCGTAGCTGCCGTACTGGGAGTAGAAATTGTTGACGGCGTCCATGTAGAAATAGTTCAGTTCCGCGCTGCTGATCTGGTGATCCCCTACGGTCAGGGCTACGGTATTTCTTTCCCGAATGCCGCTGTTGCGGATGGTCTGGGTAACGCCTACGATAATGGCGATTGCCAGGATCAGAACCATGGTAACAACAAATACGGTGGTGTAAATATGGAGTTTTCTTGCTTCCTTCTTTTCAAGCTGCTGCTTTTCCGTCAGTTTCTCAGCAGCCTGCTCCTTGCGAAGCTTTTTCTTGCTGGATGCGCTCATGTGATCAAATCCTCTCAATTGTCCTTGTGATCGTCTGCACAATGGATTTTTGCATAGACTTGGGTATTATAACCCATTTTTTTCGCCGTTGCAAGGGGGTAGTTTGGAAAAGCTCCGGAAAATCATAAAAAATTAACACATTGGTCATGGGCGGGCAGGAATCCAAGGCCTTTGTCTGTAAAACAGCTGAAAAATTAGGGCGCTGGGAAAACGGCGTTTCCTGGGCAAAAAACATGGGGAGCCGAAGCTCCCCATGCACCCCGCTTTAGCCGTGGCACATCTGATTATGACCTGCACGAAAAGGCAGGTGGGATGCCGCTCCCGACCATTACTGCTCCCAACATCCACCCCACGTCGAAGCGGGGGCGGGAGGTCTGCAAACAGGCCGGGAAGTCTAACGTCCCAATAAAAAAATGTGGGTCCAACAAGACATGCTACGCACCAAGCAGGAAATAATTCTTTTCGGAAGGCCGCGGAACGGTTATTCCTCGTCATCCTCCTCGTAAAGTTCATCCATGATCAGATCGTATACGGCTTGCAGCTCTGCCTCGTCCTCAATGGCGCAGAGGATCGGCTCGCCGTCCTCGTCCAAGGACTTCAGAATGCTGACCTCCAATTCCAGGGAATCCTGGCTGTCTGCTGCGGGGATCACTGCCATGTAGGTATTTCCGTTGTATTCCAGTGTGCTGAGAACCTCCAGCTCGTATTCCTTTCCGTCCTCGTCCACAATGGTCAAGAAATCAGAACCATATTCATCGGCCATTTCAGATCCCTCCTTCAAAGCATTTGCTACAGCTATATTCTACAGCCTGAGGGCTATAAAATCAAGAGGGTATTTTGTACAGAAAGAGAATTCCGTATGTGTCAAGTAATAATTGGCAAGAATCCTTTTCACGAAACCAAGTGAAAAATCTGACTGCATCCGGTAGCACAG
>CALWXR010000057.1 GCA_944385535.1 uncultured Oscillospiraceae bacterium | reverse complement strand
CTGGAGAAAAATCAGTAGTAATTATCTCAAAAAATCCAGTGTTTTCAATGGGTTTTTGAGTTTTACAAGAGACTAATTTTGTAAATTGTAAGGAGAAAGCCTATGATTCTCTATCCTGCCATTGACCTGTATGAGGGAAAGGCCGTCCGGCTGTATAAAGGAGATTACAACCGGATGACCGTGTACCATGAGAAGCCGGTGGAGGTCGCCAGGGACTTTGCCGCCGCCGGGGCCACCCACATCCACCTGGTGGATCTTCAGGGAGCCAAAACCGGCGCTCCTGAGAATTTGCAGACCATCCGGGCCATCCTGGAGGAAACCCGCCTGTTTTCGGAAGTGGGCGGAGGTATCCGTACTATGGAAACGGTGGAACAGTATCTGTCCATCGGTGTCAACCGGGTGATCCTGGGCACCGCCGCGGTCACCGACCCGACCTTTCTGAAATTGGCCCTGGAACGCTATGGAGAGAAAATCGCCGTTGGAGTAGACCTGAAGGACGGCTGTGTGGCCATTCGCGGGTGGACGGAAACCAGCGCCCTCACCGCCCGGGAATTCTTAAAGCGGATGGAAGATATGGGCGTCAAGACGGTGATCTGCACGGATATCTCCCGGGATGGGGCCATGAAGGGCGCCAACCGGGAACTGTACCGGCAGCTTTCCAAGGAATTTTCCCTGGAGCTCATCGCCTCCGGCGGGGTGTCCGGCCTGGAGGATGTGGCGGCCCTGAAGGCCATGAACCTGCACGGGGCCATCATCGGCAAGGCCTACTATACCGGGGCTCTGGACTTAAAAACCGCGATCGAGGTGGCGCGATGATTACAAAACGGATTATCCCCTGCCTGGACGTGCGCAACGGCCGGGTGGTGAAGGGGACAAATTTCCAGGGGCTGCGGGACGTCTCCTCTCCCGTGGAACTGGGGAAATATTACTCTGACAACGGGGCGGATGAACTGGTGTTTTACGACATCACAGCCTCCGCCGAGGGGCGCAGGCTGTTTACCGACTGCCTGAAAGAGGTAGCCTCTACCATTTTCATCCCCCTGACCGTAGGGGGAGGGATCAATACTGTGGAGGATTTCGACCGGGTATTAAAATGCGGGGCGGACAAGGTCAGCGTCAACTCCGGGGCCATCCGGGATCCTTCCCTGATCCCTCGGGCCGCCCGGCTGTACGGGGATCAGTGCGTGGTGCTTTCTGTAGACGTGAAGCGGGTGGAGGGCCAGTTCCGGGTCTTTGCCAAGGGCGGCCGGGAGGATACGGGCATGGAGGCCGTTTCCTGGATCCGCCGGTGTGTGGAAAACGGGGCAGGCGAGGTGGTCCTCAACTCCATCGACACCGACGGGGTGAAGGGAGGCTTTGACCTGCCCATGCTGGAAGCGGTGAGCAGCGCGGTGGACGTGCCGGTGATCGCCTCCGGCGGGGCGGGCTGCGAAGGGGACTTTGTGACGCTGTTTCAAACCCTGCCCAAGGTGGACGCGGGGCTGGCGGCTTCCATTTTCCACTTCGGTCAGGTGCGAATCCCGGAACTGAAGAGGAGCCTGAACGAAAATAACATTCCTGTGAGGTTATGATATGCTGGAACTGGAAAAACTGAAATTCGATGAAAAAGGGCTGATCCCTGCCATTGTGGTGGATGACCTGAGCGGCAAGGTGCTGACCCTGGCCTATATGAACCGGGAGAGTTTGCAAATTTCCCTGGAAAAGGGCTTAACCTGCTTCTGGAGCCGCTCCCGGCAGGAACTGTGGCTGAAGGGGGAGACCAGCGGCAACTATCAGCACATCGTCTCCATCACCGCCGACTGTGACTATGACGCCCTGGAGGTGCGGGTGAACAAGCAGGGCCCCGCCTGCCACCTGGGCACCGACTCCTGTTTTGTAAACCCGGTGATGGGGGAGAAGGAAGAACCCTTCTCTTTGGAAGGGCTGTATCAGCTGCTGGAAGGAAGAAAGAAAGACTTGCCGGAGGGCTCCTACACCACCTACCTGTTCCAGAAGGGACTGGACAAGATCCTGAAAAAGGTGGGAGAGGAATCCACCGAGGTGATTATCGCGGGCAAGGCGGAGGACAAGGCGGAGACCATATACGAGATTGCCGACCTTGCCTACCATGTGCTGGTGCTCATGGTGCAGATGGGGATTACCCCCCAGGATATCCGCAAGGAACTGGCCGCCCGCCATGTGATCGATCACAAGGTCAAGCAGGAAAAAATGACATAACAATACCCCTGCCCGGTTTCCCGGGCAGGGGTATGCGCATGGATGGGATTATTCTCCCACAATGTCCCGAGCCACGTGGACGCCGCTGGCGGAGGCGTGGGACAGGGAGTGGGTAATGCCGCTGCCGTCGCCGATGATATACAGGCCGGGATAGCGGGTCTGAAGCTGGCTGTTCACCGCCACCTCCATGTTGTAGAACTTCACTTCCACGCCGTAGAGCAGGGTGTCGTCATTGGCGGTGCCGGGGGCAACCTTATCCAGGGCGTAGATCATTTCAATGATGCCGTCCAGGATCCGCTTGGGGAGCACCAGACTCAAATCCCCGGGGGTGGCGTTCAGGGTGGGGGTGACGAAGGATTCCTCAATCCGGCTGGGGGTGGAGCGGCGGCCCCGGATCAGATCCCCAAACCGCTGGACGATGACGCCGCCTCCCAGCATGTTGCTTAAGCGGGCGATGGACTCGCCGTAGCCGTTGGAATCCTTGAAGGGCTCGGAGAAATGCTTGGCAACCAGCAGGGCGAAGTTGGTGTTCTCCGTCTGCCGGGCGGGATCCTCGTAGCTGTGGCCGTTGACGGTGATGATGCCGTTGGTATTCTCGTTCACCACCGCGCCCTTGGGGTTCATGCAGAAGGTGCGCACCCGGTCGCCGTATTTCTGGGTGCGGTAGACGATCTTGCTTTCGTACAGCTCGTCAGTCAGGTGGGAGAACACCTCCGCGGGCAGCTCCACCCGGACGCCGATATCCACCCGGTTGGACTTGGTCAGGATGCTCAGATCCCGGCATACCGATTCCATCCACTTGCTGCCGCTGCGGCCTACGGAGATGATGCACTTTTCGCAGGTGAAGCCTTCGTCCTTGGTGATCACGGCGTAGCCCCCGTCGATCACCTCTACGGTTTCCACCGGAGTGTCGAAGAAAAACTGTACCTTGTCCTTCAGGTAGGCATAGAGGTTTTCCAGAACCACATAGTTGATGTCCGTGCCCAGGTGGCGCACGGAGGCGTCCAGCAGGTGCAGGTCATGCTGGATGCATTCTTTTTTGAACTTGCTGCCGGCGGTGGAGTAGAGCTTGGTGCCCTGGCCCCCGTAGGCCATGTTGATGTCGTCCACATACCGCATCAGCTCCAGGGCCCGCTTTTTGCCGATGTACTCGTAAAGGGTGCCGCCGAAGTCGTTGGTGATGTTGTATTTTCCGTCGGAGAAAGCCCCCGCGCCGCCGAAGCCGCTCATAATGGAGCAGCTTTTGCAGCCGATGCAGCTTTTTACCTTGACTCCGTCAATGGGGCAGCGGCGTTTGCTCAGGGGGTGCCCGGCTTCAAAAACCGCGATGTTCAGCTCCGGCTTTTTCTGGATCAGTTCATAAGCGGAGAAAATGCCGCCGGGACCGGCGCCGATGATAATTACGTCGTAGTTCATATGGTACCTCCTGGGTGGTTTTCAATACACTTTGATTATACCCCGGAAACCGGCGCTTGGCAAGTCTCCGGTTCCACAATCGCGTGCTTGCGGTATACCCACAGGAACGCGGCTAACTGGATTACAAACGTGACGGTCCAGGAGACGGGATAGGAAAAATACAGGCACTGGGGGGTGTGGTAGGCTTCCATTTGGAAAATGGTATAGATCCAGAAGATCCGAATGCCGCACACACCCAGCACGGAGATGACCATGGGTACGAAGGAAGCGCCCATGCCCCGCAGAGCGCCGGTGGAAACGTCCATCAATCCGCACAAAAAGTAGGGCAGGCAGATGTACCCCAGCCGGATCATGCCGTAGCCAATGGCTTCGGGGGAGTCGGTGATATAGATGCTCAGAAGCTGCGGCCCCAGAAGACAGGCCAGGCTGCCTACGCTCAGACCAACCACCAGGACGCATCCCAAGCAGATCCAAAGGATCTTGTACACCCGGCGATACTGCTTGGCGCCGGCGTTCTGGCCGATGAAGTTCACCGCGGTCTGGTGGAAGGCATTCAGGCACACATAGACGAAGCCCTCAATGTTGGCGGCGGCAGCGTTGCCGGACATGAGCACATCCCCGAAGGAGTTGACAGAGGACTGAATGATCACGTTGGAGATGGAAAACAGGGAACCTTGAATACCGGCAGGCAGGCCGATGCGGATCATTTTTCTCAACTGCCGTTTGTGGAAGCGCATTTTTCCCAGGCGCAGCTTGCAGGCGTCCGTCCTGCGCATCAGGGCGCTGACTACCAGCACGGCGGAGATCCCCTGGGAGATGGTGGTGGCCAGTGCCACGCCCGCCACATTCATATGCAGCTGGGTGACGAAGAACACGTTCAGCACCACGTTGACGATACCGGCGATGAACAGATAAACAAGCGGGCTTTTGGTATCCCCTGCCGCCCGGAGAATAGAGGCGCAGAAGTTATACACCATGGTAAAGGTGATGCCCGCGAAATAGATCTGCATATAGGTGGTGGACAGGGGCAGCACGTTTTCCGGGGTGCCCATCAGCGCAAGCGCCTTTTCCGAAAGGAAGATGCCCACAAAGGTCAGGATCACGCCGCTGACCAGGGCGGTGGGCAGGGCGGTGTGCACCGTTTTGCTGACCACATCGTCCTCCCGGCTGCCCAGGGCGTGGGCCACGGTGACGCCGGCGCCTACGGACAGGCCGATAAAGAAGTTCACCATCAGATTGGTGATGGAGCCGGTAGCCCCCACAGCGGCTACGGAGACGCTGCCGCAAAATTGCCCCACCACGATCAGATCCGCAGCGTTGAATAGCAGCTGCAGCAGGCTGGTGAGGATGATGGGCACGGTATAGGTGATGATATTCCAAAACAGCGGCCCTTGCAGCATGTTCCGGTTGGATTGATTCAAGACAAGCACCTTCCTTTGAAATGATATACCCTATGAGATGTTTGGCGGTAATCAGAAAGCCCGCAACACCCCACTGTAAAAAGCAAATCTATTATAATACCGCTTTTGAAAAGTGCAAGAGGGAGGAACCCTTTTTTCAGAAAAAGTTTTGATGGGGCTGTAGGCCGGCGGGGATGCTCTCTGGCAGTTGACAAATCCGGGAGCGCCCTTTATACTTATCTGTAGGAAACGGAGCCATTGGCTGAAATAGGAGTAATATGATGACGTTTAAAAAAAAGAAAATTCGGATGCCCATCGGTCTGCGTACAGCCAAGACCGTGGCGGCCGTGCTGATCTCCATGGTGATCGTGGACGCCTATGGAGCTAGCAGCGCCAAGCTGATTTTCGCCATGCTGGGGGCTATGGCGGCGGTACAGCCAACCTTCAAGGAATCCCTGACATCCTGCTTTTCCCAGATCGTCGGGGTGCTGTTTGGGGCGGCGGTGGGCGTGACCCTGCTTTCCCTGGGGCTTCCCCAGCTGGCCACCATCGGCATAGGCATTGCCCTGGTGATCACCCTGTACAACTGGCTGCGGATCAAGTATCCTCCCAGCCTGCCCTGTCTGATTCTGGTGATGCTGTGTACCATTGTGGATATTCATCCCCTGGTCTATGCCCTGGGCCGGATCTGGGATACCGCCATCGGCCTGGGGGTGGGCATGGCCATCAATATGCTGATCTTCCCCTATGACAACAGCCGCCAGATCCGTGCCGCTGTGGAAAGCCTGGATCGGGATGTGCTCACCTTCCTGGAAGAACTGTTGGATGGGGACGATGTGGTGCCGGACGCCAAGGGGCTGAATCGGGACATCGCCACCATGGCGGCTCAGCTGAAAACCTTCTCCAACCAAAAGCTGGTGATGCGCTTAGCCATGCAGAAAAAGCAGCTGGAGACCTTTCGGATCTGCGAGGAAAAGGCCCGGGAAATGCTTGCCTGGATGGAAGTGCTGAGCCATATGGGCAAGCCCGGACGGCTGAACCGGGAGAACCGGGAGCGGCTGGCCCAGGCAGGCGCCAATATCCGGGATCAACGGCCTCTGGAAGAGGAAACGGAGCAGGATGTGGTGACAAACTACCACGTCAGCCGGATCCTGGCCCTGAGAAGTGAAATGCTGGAGGCCCTTGGCAATACGGGAAAAAGTAAAAAAGATCCGTGAAGCGGTTTTGCTTCACGGATTTTTTTCACGCAGAGGGGCTTTGGTTAAAGGCGGCGGGGTCAAAGGTGATGACGGTGCGGTAGGTCAGGGGTTCCTGGGCGGCCAGCGCTTCGTCCAGCTGCTGCTGGATCTCCTTCTCCCGGGGCTGGAGGTCTCCCGGGAGGGCTACGTCAAAAATCAGGTTCACATGGCTTTCCCCGGGAACCATGCGGAAATCATGAAGCTTCAGCCGGGGATCTATGTGGGTAAGGATCCCGCTGACCACGTCCTGAAGCCGGGTCAGTTCCGGGTCGTCGGTGATCACCGGATCATAGTGGATCACCAGGTGGATATTGTGGCTTTGCAGGCACTCCCGCTCCATATCGTCGATAAGCTCGTGACAGATAAGGGGATCTTCGTTTCGATCCATTTCCACATGGATGGAGGCAAACCGCTGGCCCGGGCCGTAGTCATGGACCATCAGGTCGTGATAGCCCAAAACCTTGGGCTGGGCGCGGATGTAGTCCACGATCAGCGCCTGCAGTTCCGGAGAAGCGGCTTCTCCCAGCAGGGGAGAGATGGTTTCCTTTCCCAGCTTAGCGCCGCTGTAGAGGATGAACAAAGAGACGCCAAGACCCATCCAACCGTCAACGGCCAGGCCGGTGAACATCTCCACCAGAGCCGCGATCAGTACGGCGGAGGTGGTGATCACATCGTTTCGGCTGTCCGCGGCAGTGGCCAGCAAGGTGGTGGAGACGATCAGATTTCCCAGCGTTCGATTGAACAGACTGTTCCATAGCTTGACGCAGATGGACAGGATCAGCACCAGCCCCGCGGCAAAGGAGAAGCTTACCGGCGCGGGGGAAAGAATCTTCAGGAAAGAGGATTTTGCCAGTTCAAAGCCGATGACCACGATCAAAGCCGCTACCGCCAGGCCGGACAGGTATTCAAACCGGGCGTGACCGTAGGGGTGCTCTTCGTCGGCGGGCTGTTCCGCCAGCTTAAAGCCCACCAGCGTTACCACGGAGCTGGTGGCGTCGGACAGGTTGTTCATGGCGTCGGCGGTGATGGACACGGAGCCGGACACTGTGCCGATGACGATTTTTCCCCCGAACAGCAGAAGATTGCACACAATGCCCACGATTCCCGACAGACTGCCAATGGCGGAGCGGACTTTGGGATCACCGGTATCCCGGTAGTTTTTAACAAATGCACGAAGCAGAAGCTTTGTCATGGAGAAGCCTCCTAAAAGAAATGTTCCCTTATTTTATCATATCCACTCAGGAAAAGAAAGGGAAATCATGCCTCAAAAAACGGACCTGCCCTGGGGCAGGTCCAAAGGGGATGTCAGTTCTCCTGGGAACGGAAGGTGATGGCGCCGGTTTCCGCGTCCATGGCGTCTACGATGGCCAGGGATTCCAGCTGGTAGCCCAGGTTGCGAATGACCTTGCCGCCGATCTGGAAGCCCTTTTCAATGGCAATGCCCAGGCCCTCTACGGTAGCCCCCGCGTCGTCGGCAATGGAGATCAGGCCCTGGAGGGCGCAGCCGTTGGCGAGAAAATCGTCGATGATCAGCACATGATCCTCTTTGGTAAGGAACTTCTTGGACACGATCACCTGATTTTTGTTCCGATGGGTGAAGGACTCCACCTCGGCCACGTACATATCCCCGTCGATGTTGATGGACTTGGACTTCTTGGCGAACACCAGAGGAACGCCGAACTCCCGGGCCACCGGGTAGGCGATGGCGATGCCGGAGGATTCAATGGTCAGCACCTTGGTGACCGGTTTGCCCTGAAAGCGGCGCTTGAACTCCCGGCCGATTTCATCCAACAGGGCAATGTCCATCTGGTGGTTCAAAAAGGAATCTACTTTCAGCACATTGCCAGGCTTGACAATGCCGTCCCTGACAATGCGTTCTTCTAAGAAATTCATGACTGCACCTCCTGTATGTACCCATACTATAGCACATCTACAGAATGTTGTCAGGTGTTTTTTCTAAAAAACAGGAAAAATTTCCCAAGGCTCGACAATTTGCCCAAAAGGCGGAAAACTCAGCCGTCGCTGAGGACAAAGTGGCAGAACCGAAGCACCTCGTACCAGTCCTTGGAGGAAAAGCATACGGTCTTGTCCTCCTTCAGGCATGCCCCGGGATAGAAGCTTTTGGAGTAGGCGACAGGGTGCTTGACAAATTCAATCTCCATGTGAAAGGAATCCGGCATGGGCACGGCGCAGAGGGGGGCGTTTTTTATGGCCTCTTTGGCGGCTTCCTCAATCCGCTCCACCGCTTCCTCCGGGTGGATGGCGGTGACCCCGCCGCCCCGGCCTTCGTTGACGGCCACGGTGGTGACGGCCGGAATCAGCTGCTTCGCGAAATCGCACAGGGCCTTGTCCCCGGTGACCAGAGCCACCGGCACGCCATAGTAACCGGCGGTGTAGGCATTGATGAGAAACTCGCTGCAATCCATGCCGTTCAGCCGCACCCGGTTGTTCCGGCCGTTCATGGTGTGGCTCAAGGGATTGCCGGGACAGCCTGCCCAGGCGTGGTAGCCGGTGAAAAACACCCCGTCATAATGGTCGTCGTTCAGCCCGGTCATCATGCTTAAGGGGTCTCCTGACCAGGCCCGGTGCAGCTTGACCTTCCGGGGAAGCTGGGCAGGATCGATGTTCCGGCCGGAGTCGTGGGCGTCTTTCACCACCACTTCCTCCGCGCCGGCGGCCAGCGCCCCCCGGCAGGCGGCGGACACTTCCAAAGTCATCTGCTTTTGGATGGGGGTGTAATCCATGGGGGCGGTTCGTTCGGTCTCCGGCCAGACGGTGACGCCGCAGATGCCTTCCATATCCGCGCTTAAAAAGATCTTCATGGTAACCTTCCTTTCCGGGTGTCAAAAGTAGGAGCCCACCTGGGTGATCTGCTTGGCCAGATCCTCCCGGTAGTCGGGGGCCTCGGGATCCAGGCTGTTGACGGCGAAGCCGTTGTCTCCCGCCCGGCCGGTGCAGTGGCAGTACCGGCCTTCCCCAATGTACATAGCCACATGGCCGGGGAAGAACAGCAGATCTCCGGGCTTTATCCGGGCCAATGGAATTTGATGGATGGGGAAGCCCTCCACAATTTTGGCGTCCCGGTAGATAAGGATGCCGCAGAGCATATAGGCCATGGAGCAAAGGCCGGAGCAGTCGATGCCCATAGGGGATTTGCCGCCCCAGCGGTAGTGGGTGCCGCTATAGCCTATGGCGGCCTCCACCAGCGCCTGGCGAAGGGTATCCTCCTGATCGGATACCGGGCCCTGGGGCGCGTCTTTGAAAATGGCGGCGGGGGCGAAGCCGGTGCGGCCGTCGGCCAGGAGAAATTTCTGCCAGCCCTCTTCCGGCTGGCCAAGGGGTGCGGCCAGTCCTCCCCGGGGGATCAGCTGCATGTGCCAGCCCTGAACCTTGGGGATGGACAGCACGTCGCAAAAGTGCTTATGGAAAACTACTTTCTTGGGCAGGGCCTCCCATGCGGCTGCGGCTTCCGGATCCAGAATCAGGTCGTTTTCGGATACAAGGCCCTCATAGCGGTAATGGGTGCGGATCCGGCGCCAGCCCGGGGCGGGGGAGTCCAAGACCTCCACCACCATGCCGTACAGGACTTCGTCGATCAGGGCGCTTTCCCGGCTGGGTACGGAATACATGGGGCATACCGGAGTGTTGATGATTGCTTTCATGGCGGTGTCCTCACAGATGGATGCGGCAGCTGCCCGCGTCCAGGGTGCATTCCCGGCCCAGGGGAAGGGCCAGGGTGGTGTCGCAGTGGCCGCAGGCCAGATCCATCACCGTGGGCTTGCCTGCGGGAACGATCAGCTGGCGAAAGATTTCCGTCAGCTCCAGGGTCTGCTCCGGATATTCCGGCTGGCAGTCCGTCCAGGCTCCCAGGAGGATCCCGGCGCAATCCCGGAATTTCCCGGCGTTGCGCAGCTGGGTGAGCATGCTGTCAATGCGGTAGGTCTTTTCCCCGATGTCCTCCAAAAACAAAATCTTCCCCCGGGTGTCGATCTCCCAGGGGGTGCCCAGAGAGGCGGCTAGCAAAGATAGGTTGCCGCCGCACAGCGTCCCCCGGGCCTGCCCGGGAACCAGGGTGGTCATGGGCTGATGGTCGGGATTTTCCAACTCCCCGGTAAGCGCCCCGAACAGAGCCTTTTTCAGCCAGGAAAGGGTGTATGGGTTGGGAGAGGCTTCCGTAGAGGGCATAGTGCAGTGATAGGTTTCCAGGTCGCAGTATTGATTGAAGCAGGTATGCAGGGCGGTGACGTCGGAATAGCCGCCGAACCACTTCCGGTTTTTTCGGATCACGTCCAGATCCAGCAGGGGCAGGATCCGGTGGGAGCCGTAGCCGCCCCGGATGCACCAGATCCCGTCGATGGACGGGTCTGAAAAGGCATGGTTCAGATCCGCCGCCCGCTGGTGATCGGCGGCGGCCAGGTAGCCGTCCCGGTTTGCATAATAGCAGGAGGGATAAGTCACCGGCTCCAGACCGAGACTGCGCACAAAGTCCAGGGCAGGGGACAGCTTTTCCTCCGGTAGGGCGGAAGCGGGCGCCACCAGGGCTACCCGGGCGCCGGGAAACAAAGGCTTGGGAATGTACATGGTATTACCTCACAGTAAAAAATGTGACCAAAGGGAAGCTCGCGCCTCCCTTTGAAAAGTCAATAATTCTTTTGATATCGGGCGAATTCTTCCTCGCTGGCCAGAACGAAGTGTCCGGGAACCACGTCCCGCCAGGCAGGCCGGTTGGTTTCGCTGTAGCCATGGCAGCCCGGGTCATAAACCAGAAGCGTTTTGTTTCGCTCGGCTTTCGGATCCGGCATGGGGATGGCGGACAGCAGGGCCTGGGTGTAGGGGTGGAGGGGATGGGCGAAGAGCTCTTCGCTTTCCGCCAGCTCCACGATTTTGCCCTTGTGGATAACGGCGATCCGGTCGCAGATGAAGCGGACTACGGAAAGATCGTGGGCAATGAACAGGTAGGTCAGATTCCGCTTCTTTTGCAGATCGGACATGAGATTCAGCACCTGGGCCCGGATGGACACGTCCAGGGCTGAAATGGGCTCGTCGGCAATGATGAAGTCCGGCTCCATGATCAGCGCCCGGGCGATGCCGATGCGCTGACGCTGGCCGCCGGAAAACTCATGGGGGAACCGGCTGGCAAACTCCGGCAGCAGGCCCACATCCGCCAGGGCCTTGGAAACCTTCTCCTGACGGGCCTCCTGGGTCAGGTGGTGGCCGGGGGCGTAGAGACCCTCGCTGACGATGTAGTCCACCTTGGCCCGCTCGTTCAGGGAGGACATGGGATCCTGGAAGATCATCTGAATCCGCTGGGTCACCTCCCGGTCAAGAGCTTTGGAGATCCGGCCGTTGATCTGCTTGCCGTCAAACAGCACCTGACCGCCGGAGGTGGGGTGGATGCGGATGATGGCCCGGCCGATGGTGGTTTTTCCGGAGCCGGATTCGCCCACCAGGCCGAAGGTTTCCCCTTCGTAAATGTGGAAGGATACGCCGTCCACCGCCTTAAAGGGATGGCGGCGGGAGCCGAAGGTGACGCTTAAGTCCTTCACTTCCACCAGTTTTTTCCGGTTATCAGCCATTGCCCAGGCCTCCCTTCTCCCGCAGGGTGCGGATGTGTTCCGGCGGCGCTACCTTGGGGGCCCGGGGATCCAGGAGCCAGGTTCGGGCCTTGTGGGTGGGGCTGACGGAAAAGTAAGGGGGACGCCGGACAAAGTCGATTTTCAGCGCCTTGGGATTCCGGGGGGCGAAGGCGTCGCCCTTCACTTCCCGGAACAGATTGGGGGGCGTGCCCTGGATGGAATACAGCGGCTCGTTCTTCACCCCCAGCTGAGGCAGGGAAGAGAGCAGCGCCCAGGTATAGGGGTGCCTGGGATCGTAGAACACCTCGTCGCAGGTGCCGATTTCCACAATATCTCCGGCGTACATAACGGCGATCCGATCCGCCACGTTGGCCACCACGCCCAAATCGTGGGTGATGTAGATGGTGGTCAGGTCGTATTTTTGCTGCATCTTCTTAATCAGCTCCAGGATCTGGGCCTGAATGGTCACGTCCAGAGCGGTGGTGGGCTCGTCGCAGATGAGGATTTTGGGACGGCAGGCCACGGCGATGGCAATGACCACCCGCTGGCGCATACCGCCGGAAAACTCATGGGGATACTGCTTGTACCGGCGCTGGGGATCGTCAATGCCCACATCGGACAGCACCTCCAGCACCGTCTGGTAGGCGGCCTGGCCTTTCAGCCCCTGGTGGAGTTCCACGGCCTCCCGGATCTGCTTGCCGATGGTTTTCAGAGGGTTCAGGGAGGTCATGGGATCCTGGAACACCATGGCGATTTCCCGGCCCCGGATGCTTTGCCAGTCCTTGTCGGTGCGGTTTTTGGCAAGATCCGCATCCTTGTACAGGATCTTGCCGGAGTCAATATAGCCGTTGGCGTCCAGCAGGCCCATGGTGCATTTCACCAGCACGGATTTACCGGAGCCGGACTCCCCCACGATGGCCAAGCTTTCCCCCTGGTGTACATCCAGGCTGATGCCCCGGATGGCGTGGAGGGTCTGTCCCCGCAGGGTAAACTTTACGTTCAGGTCCTGAATGGAGAGGACCACATGATCGGAAGTATGGATAACAAGCCCCCCTTACTTTACGTGGTTTTTGGGATCGGCGGCGTCGGCGAAGGCGTTGCCGATGATATAAAAGGAAATGGTAATAATGGCCAGCACCACCACCGGGAAAAACAGCTGATAGCGCAGGGAAGCCATGGTCATTAAACTGCGTCCCGTGTTGATTAGATTGCCCAGGGAAGGGGTATCCAGGGGCAGGCCGATGCCGATATAGGTGACGAACACCTCATTGCCGATGGCCGAGGGGATTGCCAGGGCCATGCGCATGGTGATTACCGATACCAGATAGGGCAGCAGATTCTTAAAGACAATCCGCCGGGTGGGGATCCCCAGACACCGGGAGGCCAGGTTGTAGTCCCGATCCCGGATGATGATGATCTGGTTCCGGATAAACCGGGCCATGCCCAGCCAGCCGGTGAGGCACAGGGCGAAGATGATGGTGGAGACTCCGGGCTTTAACACATAGGAAATGAGAATCAGCAGCAGGGTCTGGGGAATGTTGTCCAGGATGTTATACAGCTCTGTAAAGAAGAAGTCCAGCTTCCGCACATAGCCCCACAGCACGCCCACCAGAATGCCCACCACCGCTTCCACCAATGCCACGGAGAAGCCGATGAACAGGCTGGTGCGGGTGCCGGCCCAGATCCGGGACCACAGGTCCTGACCGATGGAGTTGGTGCCCAGGATAAAGCCCTGCTCACCGGGCTTCACATTGTTCAGGGGCAGGCCCCATTCATTGTTGTGGATGGTCAGGGGATCCTTCTGCCCGGGCAGATAGGGCTGGATAAAGGTAAAGGCCAGCATGGCCAGGATGACGATGAGAAAGAATACGGCCACCTTGTTCTGAAAGAAGGCCCGCAGGGTGGAGCCCCAGTAGGAGTAGTCGGAGTAACCGCCCCGTTCGGCGTTTTCCGTGTCGAAGTCGGCGAAGGTGAACAGCTCCTCCTCGGACATTTCCGGGCTGAGCTCCTGCTTTAGCTGCTCCGTCAGCTTGTCCCCCAGGGACTCTTCCATCTGGCGGCGGTAGGATTTGAAACCGAATTTGCCCATTAGCGAGAGCCCTCCTTTTTCGAGAAACTGATGCGGGGATCCACAATGGCCATGAGGATATCGCCAAGGAGCAGACCCAGAATAGAGAGAACGGCGTAGATCAGCACCAGGGCTTGCACCAGGGTGTTGTCCTGCCGCTTGATGGCGGTGACCAGCAGGCCGCCCATGCCGGGGATGGAGTACAGGGACTCTACGTACAGCGAGCCCATGAGCGTCAGCAGAATGGAATTGGGGATGTACTGCACCAAAGGTACAAAGGCGTTGCGGAATACGTGACTGCGGGAGATTTTAGCGCTGGGCACGCCCTTGGCCCGGGCTAAGCGGATATAGTCCTTGTTGGCCTCGTCCACCATATACCGGCGCAGCCACATGGCGTAGTAGGCGATGCTGCCAATGGACAGGGAGATCAGGGGCAGCACATAGGTTATGGGCTCGCCTTCCTCAAAGAGCATCTTAAATCCGATGGCCTTGCCGACGCTGCTCTGGGAGCCCAGGAACTGGATCAGAATGTGATACACCGCCGAGGGCAGGGCCTGGACAATGACAATGAATACGGTGCCCAGCCGGTCGCCGATCTGAAAGCGGCTGCGGGTGCTTCGGGCCATGAGAATGCCCAGGGGCAGGCCCAGGCACAAGGAGATGCAAAGGGACATCAGGCCCATCCGCAGGGATACGGGCATTTTCTCCGCGACGATCTCGTTGATGGAAACCCCCACCCGGTAGACGTTGGAGGTGCCTAAATCTCCCTGGAGAAGCTGCTTATAAAAATTCCATAACTGCTTGGGCAAGGGATCGTTCAGGCCCAGCACATTCAGCTTGGCCTGAATCTGGGTTTCGGTCATCTTATCGTAATTCTCAAAATACCCTTCAATGGGCATCATCCGCAGCAGGCAGAAGAGAATGGTGATGATGATGAACATGGTCAAAAGAGAGCGCAGGACACGTTTTATAATATATTTTGCCATATTTGGCCTCCTGTGTCAGACATACTCAGAGCCAATACCACTGCCCCTTCCGGGAAAAGGGGCACTGATACAGGCTCCGAAAAAGGTCATGATGGAACTTTGCTTTCTCCTGAGAAGCCCCCGAAGGGGCTTCTCAGAATAGAAGATGGGGCAAATCGATCAGCCGGCAAGCTTGGCCTGCCAATCGGCATAGGCGGTTTTCCACTCCTCCAGGCTCATGGAATCGTCGTACAGGTACTGATCCTTGTAGCGCAGGGTGGCCACGCCGAAGGGGGCGTACTGGCCCTCGAACACGTTCAGCTTGCTCATCTGGTAGGACCGGGAGTTGGTGTGGATGGGCAGAGCGAAGGCGTGCTCCAGGAGGAAAGCCTCTGCCTTGGCGAAGGCCTCATACCGGGCGTCCATGTCGTTGGTGATGGCCTTGGCGGCATTCACAAGGTCGGTGTACTCGGCAAACAGGGCCTGGGTGCCTTCGTCTTCGGAAGCGAAGATAAAGTTATACTGGGAGCCTTCCATGAAGGGATCGGTCCAGGTCTCCGGGTCGGCGTAGTCCGCGCCCCAGTTGCACTTCATCAGGGCGTAGTTACCGGCACGGCGTTCGTTCAGGAAGCCGGTGTCGGGACCGGCCTGGATGATCACATCAATGTAGTCGGTGCCCAGGGTGCCTTCCAGGCTCTGCTCCACGATCTGGCTCTCGTTGGCCCAGCTGGAGGAGGTGGGGTTGTAGAGCACCAGAACCTTTACCGGGAAGGTGGCGCCGGCAGCGGTAAGCTCTTCCATGGCGGCTTCCTTATACTCCAAAGCCTTTTCGGTGTCGTAGTAGTCGCCCTCAGCGAAAGCGGCCAGGTCGCCGTAGGTGGTGTAGTCTGCGGAGGCGGAGGCAAAGCCGGCGGGGGTGATGGTGTTGCTCACCAGGGAGGCGGGGTCCATGGCGTCGGAGGCGGACAGGGCGGCTACCCGGTTCAGAGCGGAGTAGATGGATTTGCGGAAGTTCTCGTTGTTCACGGCGATCTTCCAGTTCTCTGGCTCGTACTCTTCGTCAAAGTTGGGATCGAAGTTAAACAGATACCAGTAGGAGTAGGAGTTGCCGGTACGGGTGGGATGGATGTCTTCCGCATACTGGGGGTCTTCCAGCATGGCGGTGAGCAGGTCGGAGGAGATGGTGGCGGCGTCCACGTCCCCGGCCAGGTACATGGTGGTGGAGACGGAGGAGGCTTCCGCGTTATACTTGGAGACGATGGAGTCGATGTGTACCGCGTCGGGCTCCCAGTAGCTGGCGTTTTTGGTCATGATCCGCTGGTTCTGGGGCTCGTAGGTGGACAGAATATAGGCGCCGCAGTACAGCAGGTACTCATTGGAGGTGCCGAACTTATCGCCAACCTCCGCCATGAAGTCGGCGTTGCTGGGCATGTAGGGGCCGGTGGAGACCATGGAGACGAAATAGGGGCAGGACTTGGTCAGGGTGTACTCCAGGGTGTAATCGTCAATGGCCTTGACGCCGATGGCGTCCACAGTGGCTTCCGGGACTTCTTCCAGAACCTCCTGCTCGCCGTCCTCGTTGGTCACCAGCTTTACGGCGTTGCCGTTTTCATCGGTGCCGTCGGTGGCGGTGGGCAGCGCCAGCTGATAGGCGGTCCATTCGTTGTACTCCTTGGCGCCGGCGACAATGTTGGTGTACTGGCTCGCGCCGGCGGCGGCGTTGGCCGCGTCGCAGACATAGTGAGCGGAGTTGACAAAATCGTGGGCGGTGACTTCACCCTTCTCGTTGCCGTCCTTATCCACCCACTTCACCCCCTGGCGAAGCTGGAAGGTCCAGACGGTTGCGTCCTCATTGGAGGACCATTCCAGAGCCAGCGCTGGCTCAATGGTGCCGTAGCTGTCATATTCTACAAGACAGTCGATCACATTGGCGGCGATGGACATTTCATTTTCCTGGGTGGTGATCAGGTAATTCAGGGTGGTAACCTCGGAGGCGTACAGGGTGTCGTAAACAGCCTCGGTTTCGGTTACCGGAGCGGCGGAAGGCGTGGTCGCGCCGGAGCCGCCGGTGGTGGTCGTGGACTCGCCGCCGCCGCCGCAGGCCGCCATGGACAGCGCCATAACCAGGGCCAGCAGCAGACAGAGAACCCGCTTGCTTGTTTGCATAGTGATCATTCCTTTCATTTTCTTGTGTGGGAAGTGCCTGCCCTATACGAGAAGGCGGTCTATACTACGGCGCCGCCTGGGCGGAGCCGGTAGATAGCGGAAATGGGTCCCGATCACCTTCAGAAAACCCG
This sequence comes from uncultured Oscillospiraceae bacterium, assembly GCA_944385535.1. Taxonomy (GTDB): domain Bacteria; phylum Bacillota; class Clostridia; order Oscillospirales; family Oscillospiraceae; genus Faecousia. The sequence continues at coordinate 1,521 of CALWXR010000057.1, read as the reverse complement.
ATGGACTTCGTGACGGGCCTTTTACGGCGGTTCTTGCCGGGGGGATGCAGCCGTGGATCAGAAAACCTCTGAATACCGGCATACGCTGGCGATCAGGCTGCGCCGTGTGACGATTCCGCACAGGGCGCCTCTGCTATCCACAATGGGAATAAAATTCTGATTCAGCAGCGCCGATACCATTTGGTCATAGCTTGCGTCAATGGGCAGGGCGGGGCAGAAATCTCTGCGCAGGATGCTGCCGATCTGATATTTTTCGTGGGATTTTAAGTCTGTGGATTGGGTGCGGAGGATATGCCTGAGAAAATCTCCCTCGGACACGCTTCCTACGTATTGCTCCTGTTCATTCAGCACCGGAATCGCAGTATAGCCATGGATGGTAAAGCGCTCCAGCCCCTGACGGATCGTATCGTTTTCATGAAGGAAAACCGTAGACACCTTCGGAATCATCATTGCCGCAACGTTCATAAGTACCTCCTTGGAATTACCGCACAAAAAGTCTGTGGCTTGCTTTTCCAATATACACCCTTTGGCATAAAAACGGCATTTAAGAGCCGCAGACAGTCTTAATGTGGTATAAAGATTCCACGCAGGATACGAAAAAGGAACTGTTCTTATTACCGGGCTAAGCCCATAAGCACAATCGGGAATGCACCCAAAAAAGCAAAATGGACCGCTTTGTCAAGCGATCCATGGAAGATACGTTATTACCCAATATGGAAATAAAGAGTCAAACGGCCATTGATAGCGCTTCACAAAAGAGAAATTTGTGACAGTCTGGCAGATATTCTCTGACAAACCAGCAAGGAAAGGGCCGGGCAGCCCTTCTTCGCTTCGGCAGTGACCCCTTTCCCCAACAGCAGCTGCACGACCTGGCGGTTGGGTACTGATGGACACCGCACCTCTATCGAAACATATATCATATATAATTGGATTTATTCTACCACTTTAGCGAAATGGTGTCAACTGATTTTTGGAAAGAGGGCCGATTTCTCTGGAAGGCGGATTGATAACCCGGGATCGGGGGCGGTTTGAAAGGTTTTTTACGGGAGAAGCCCAGCTTTGTCGTTTGCCCCAAAAAGCTTTTTTCTTTTTGAAAAAATAATGCTTGACATTTTCTTCTTCCGTGCTATAATATGCGTGTTCGGTTCGAGACGCCGGTATAGCTCAGTTGGTAGAGCAACTGATTTGTAATCAGTAGGTCGGGGGTTCGAGTCCGTCTACCGGCTCCAGCCAGTTAAGATGGCAGCAACTTTCTTCGATCGAACAAATTGCATATGGGGGAGTTCCCGAGTGGCCAAAGGGGACAGACTGTAAATCTGCTGCGTTTCGCTTCGATGGTTCGAATCCGTCCTCCCCCACCATATAAGCACCGTAATTTTGATACCAAGATTACGGTGCTTATTTTCGATTATTTACGCAAAAACCAGGTTTTTTCAATATTTTGGCCTCAATGAAAAAGTTTGTGTGATACAGGGTTTCTGACATATCCCCGTCTACTTGCATCAATCAGCTTGAGGAAGA